>NZ_CAWMDN010000095.1:0-249808 GCF_963866575.1 Aeromonas sp. L_1B5_3 | reverse complement strand
TGTAACTCAGGCGGGCTGTCTCTCCGCCACATACCAAGCCCAACCTGTTTCGCAGGTTGGGCTTTTTCTTTTGGTGATGTGCTGAGGGACTATCCGGCCGCCTGTGTATCTGTTGTCATCGAGCCGGATGAATGCGGTTGGATGCTCGCCGTGCCCGCCAGGCCTGAATGCGCGCCTGGGTGCCGATGACGAAGACGAAGAAGACCGGCACGAAGAAGATGGCCAGCAGGGTGCCGCTGATCATGCCGCCAAACACGCCGGTGCCGATGGCGTGCTGGGTCTCCGCGCTGGCGCCACTGGCGAGCATCAAGGGCACCACCCCGAGGGTGAAGGCTAGCGACGTCATCAGAATGGGGCGCAGGCGCAGGCGGGCAGCAGTGACAGCAGCATCAAGCAGCGAGCGCCCTTCGCCGTGCAACTGGCGCGCAAACTCCACGATGAGGATGGCGTTCTTGGCCGACAGACCGATGATGGTGATCATGCCTACTTTAAAGAAGACGTCGTTGGGCATGCCGCGCAGCATCACGGCCGCGACGGCACCGAGCAGGCCCAGCGGCACCACCAGCATCACCGAGAGCGGGATCGACCAGCTCTCGTAGAGTGCCGCCAGCACCAGGAAGACCACCAGCGAGGACAACAGCATCAGCAGGGGTGCCTGCTCGGCCGACTGGCGCTCTTGCAACGACTGTCCCGTCCAGGCCAATGCGAAGCCTAGCGGCAATTGCGCCACCAGACGCTCCATCTCCGCCATCGCCGCTCCGCTGGAGATGCCGGGCGCTGCCCCCCCGGCAATACGCACGGCAGGGAAGCCATCGAAGCGCATCATCTGTTGCGGCGATTCGCGCCATTCCGGTGTCACCACCTCCCGCAGGGGCACCATGCCGACGCTGGCATTGCGCACCCGCAGGCCGAGCACGTCATCGAGCTGCATGCGCGCCGACGCGTCTGCCTGCAGAATGACCTGCTGCATGTGCCCGCCGTTTGGGAAGTCGTTGACGTAGAGCGATCCCATCGCGGCCGACAGGGTACTGCTTACGCTGGCGAACGAGAGTCCCATGGCTTCGGCCTTCTGTCGGTTGATCTCGAGGTGAATGCTCTCGCCGGGAGGCAGGTTGTCGGGATACACATCACTGACCACCTTGCTGTTGGCGGCCAGTTCCAGCAGTTGGGCCTGAGCGGCCAGCAGCGCGGCTTCCCCCCGGTTGGCTCTGTCTTGCAGGAACAGGGTGAAGCCGGAGGCGGTGCCCAGTTCGTCGATGGCGGGCGGCAGCAGGCTCATTACCGTGCCTTCAGGAATATTTGCCATGGCCGCTTGTGCCAGATCCGCCTCTTCGGCTGCCGTGGCGCCATGACGCTGATCCCAATCTTTGAGCATGGTGAAAGCCATGGCGGCATTGGGGCCAGCGCCGGAGAAGCTGAAGCCTTGCACCACCAGGTTTGTGTCCAGCGCCTCGCGAGAGGCGACGTGAGCCTCGAAGGCCTTGACCACCTCAAGAGTACGCTCGCTGGTAGCGCCGGTCGGCAGCTGGATGGAGGTCATGAAGTAGCCCTGATCCTCGTCCGGCAGGAAAGAGGAGGGCAGCTGGGCGGCGGCGATGGCCAGTACGACGCAGAGAGCGGCAAAGGTTGCCATCATCCGTCCGCTGCGCCCGACCAGCCGGGTTACCCGCGCACCGTAGCCTGCCGTGAACCGTTCGAAACCCCGGTTGAAGGCACCGAAGAAGCCGCGCTTCTCATGATGATCCGGACTGACCGGACGCAGCAAGGTGGCGCAGAGCGCAGGCGTCAGGGTCAGGGCGAGGAAGGCCGAAATCAGGATCGACACCGCCATCGACAGGGTGAACTGCTGGTAGATGACCCCCACCGAGCCGCTGCCAAACGCCATGGGGAGAAACACTGCCGTGAGCACCAGGGTGATGCCGATCACCGCCCCGGTGATCTCCTTCATGGCTTGCGACGTCGCCTCCCGGGGCGACAGCCCCCGGGTGGCCATCAGGCGCTCGACATTCTCCACTACTACGATGGCGTCGTCGACTATGATGCCGATGGCCAGCACCATGCCGAACATGGTGAGGGAGTTGATCGAAAAACCGGCCAGCAGCATCACCGCGAAGGTGCCAAGCAGAGCGATGGGGGCGACGATGGCCGGGATCAGGGTGTAGCGCAGGTTCTGCAGGAAGAGAAACATCACCAGAAACACCAGCACCATGGCTTCCAGCAAGGTGTGGATCACCTTTTCGATGGAGACCTTGACGAAGGGGGCCGAGTCAAACGGGATCGAATAGGCCATGCCCGCCGGCAGCGTGGGGGCGAGCTGGGCGAGACGGGTGCGCACCGCATCTGCGGTACGCACGGCGTTGGCGCCGGGGGAGAGCTGGATGGCGGCGCTGGTGGCGGCCACGCCGTTCTCCCGGTTGGAAAAGGCGTAAGATTGCGCCCCCAGCTCGACCCGGGCGACATCACCCAGCACCAGCTTGGCTCCATCACCACCGGCTCGCAGCACGATGGCGGCGAATGCCTCGGGGGTCGTCAGCTGCCCTTGAACCGTGAGGGGTACCGTCAGGCGTTGCCCCGGCAGGGCGGGTTCATCACCGAGGCGTCCCGGTGCAATCTGGATGTTCTGCTGCTCGATGGCCTGCGCCACCTCGCTGATGGTCAGCCCGTAGGCGGCGAGTTTGGCCGGATCTACCCAGATGCGCATGGCCTGCTCGGCGCCAAACAGCTGCACTCGTCCTACCCCGTCGATGCGGCGCAGCTCCTGCACAATATTGCGTGCCATGTAGTCGTTGAGGGCAACCTCATCGAAGCGGCCATCCGGTGAGGTCATGCCGACCATCATCAGAAAGCCGGATGAGGCGGACTCCACCTGCAGGCCGGTTTGCCGCACCGCTTGTGGCAAGCGAGGTTCGACCGCCTTGATGCGGTTTTGCACGTCCATCTGGGCCAGCTCCGGAGCGGTGCCCGGCTTGAAGGTGGCAGTGATCTGCGCGCTGCCCGAGGCGTCCACCGACGACTCGAAGTAGAGCAGGTTCTTCACTCCCGACAGCTCGCGTTCGATCAGGCTCACCACCGCATCGTTCAGGGTCTGCGGCGTGGCGCCCGGATAGGTGGCATAGAGGGTCACCGACACCGGCGCCACCGAGGGGTAGCGGGAGATGGGCAGCTTGGGGATGGCGATGACCCCCGCCAGCACGATAAAGAGGGCGATCACCCAGGCAAACACCGGGCGATGAATGAAAAACTGCGGCATGGATAACTCTCCGATTCAGCGAATGCCACCGTCAGCCGGTTGGCTGACAGCGGGTGCTTGCCAGGGGGAGGCAATGACCTGAACCCCCGGGGTCAGACGGTCGATCCCTTCGATCACCACCTGTTGCCCGGCACTGAGCCCGGACGCGATGCGGTACTGGTTATTCACCAGTTCAGCGGTATTGACCGGAACCAGCTGTGCCTGCCCCTGGCCATCCACCACCCACACGCTGGTCTGACCCGAGGTGCGAACTACCGCCTGCTGGGGCACGGTCAGGGCGTTGGCATAGCGGGCACGGGGGATGCGCGCCTGCACATAGAGGCCGGGCAACAGGCGCCGCTCAGGGTTATCCACCAGTACCCGCAGCAGCACGTCGCCGGTTCCGGCATCGACCTCAATGCCGGAGAAGAGGATGCGCCCCTGCATGCCCAGCGGTGTGCCATTGCTACCGAGGATCTCCACCGCCAGTTCCGGTGCCTTTGAGCCAGCCTGCTGGCGCAAGGATTCCAGCACCGAGGCCGGTTGACGCACATCGACGTAGACCTGATCGATCTGCTGGATCCTGGCCATGGGAGTGGTATCGGTGGGGGACACCAGGGCCCCTTCACTCACCAGCGCCTGATCGATGCGTCCGGCGATGGGGGCCTCCACGCTGGCAAATTGCAGGTTCAGCTGGTGCCGGGCCAGGGTCGCCCTGGCCTGGGCCACATCGGCGGCCGCCTGATCCCGCTGGGAGACCGCGTCGTCATAGGTTTGGCGGCTGATGGCGTCGGTACGCAGCAGCGGCCGCAGACGTTCAATCTGGATGCGGGCGCGGGCCAGCATGGCCTCGGCCCGTTGCAATGCGGCGGCAGCGCTGTCGACATCGGCCTTGAAGGGGGCCGGGTTTATCTGAAACAGCACGGTGCCTGCGTTGATCTCTGCACCCTGCTCGAACAGGCGGCGCTGCACGATGCCGCTGATCTGGGCGCGAATGTCGGCGCTGCGCAGTGCCGCCACCCGGGCGGGCAGATCCTCGCTGATGACAAGCTCCCGACCAGTCAGTGTCAGCACCGACACCTGAGGAAGGGCTGGTGCCCCCTGCTCTTGTGGCGCGGCATCGCAACCCGCCAACCCGAATGCGGCAATGACGGCGAGCAGGGCGCCCGCATACCGCTGTTTTACAAACATCATCCACTCACCTCATTAAACCGTCTCTCCGGTGTGATGTGACCGGAGAGTGCATCGAGCTGGCATTATGGCGAGGGGCTATTGCGAATGATTCGAGGCTTTGTGGAGAATCTATGGAGGCGGTGATACAGTTCAAGCCCACCATTTTCGAGGCCGACCATGTCGTATCTTCCAGCTTCCACCAGCCCGGCGGGCCAGTCACTGGTACTGATTGCAGAGGATGAAGCCGAGATTGCCGACATCCTCGCCGCTTACCTGCAACGCCACGGCTTGCGTACCCTGCATGCCGCCGATGGCCGTGAAGCTCTGACCATGCATCAGGCATTCAAACCCGATCTCCTGCTGCTGGATGTGCAGATGCCGCAACTGGATGGCTGGCAGGTGCTCAGCGAGATCCGGGCGCGCGGCGATACGCCGGTGATCATGCTGACCGCCCTCGATCAAGATCTCGACAAGCTGATGGGACTGCGCATGGGGGCGGATGACTATGTGGTCAAACCCTTCAATCCGGCCGAAGTGGTGGCTCGGGTACAGGCGGTGCTCAGACGCAGCCAGGCTGCGAAACAGACCACGGCCCGGGTGCTGCGGGTCGGCCAGTTCCAGATCGATCTGGAGAGCCACGAGGCCAGCATTTGCCGCGATGAGGGGCAGCAGGTGCTGGATCTGACCCTGACCGAGTTCAAGTTGCTCGCCTCCCTGATGCGGGCACCGAAACGGGTGTTCAGCCGCGCCGAACTGCTGACCCACTGCCTGCCGGAGGGGGATACCCAGGAGCGCACGGTGGACAGCCACATCAGCAAGCTGCGCAAGAAGCTGGAGGCGCACGGCATCCAGGGGGTGCCCGCCAGTGTCTGGGGCGTCGGCTATCGCTTCGGGGGCGATGCGTGACATCGGCCCCCGGCCTGCGCAGGCAGATCATCCGCTCTCTGGGGCTGATGGCGCTAGGCATCATCTCCCTCGCGGTGATCGGCACCTATGTGTTCTACGCCATTGCCGTGACCTATGTGCCTGGCAGCATCTCCGAGAGCTGGATGCCCTCCAGGGTCGAGATGATCTGGATTGGCTCGACCATTCTCATTGCATTGGGGATGGCGCTGTACGTGGCGGTGCGCCTCTCTCGGCGCATCCTGACCCCGCTCAATTCGGTGGCGAACAGCCTGCGAGAGGTGGCAGAGGGCAAACTCGATGCGCGCGTGCCGCTGGATGAACAGGCGATCGGGGAGACGGCGCAACTGGTGCGGGACTTCAACACCATGGCCGAGCGACTGCAGAGCATGACCCGCGAGCGGGAGTTCTGGAATGCCGCCATCGCCCACGAGTTGCGCACCCCGGTGACCATCTTGCGTGGCCGTTTGCAGGGGCTGGCCGAAGGGGTATTTCCGCCAGAGCGTGAGCTCTTTGAAGGGTTGCTGCGTCAGGTGGAGGGATTGACCCACCTGATCGAAGATTTGCGGGTGCTCAGTCTCAACGACAGCGGCCACTTGGAGCTGCAACGAGAGGAGATCAGGCTGGCCGACGAGCTTGCCGTGGTGCTTGAGGCGTTTGCCACCCCTCTGGCCGCGAGCGGTTTCACCCTCAAGCGGGAGCTCGATGCCGAGCTTTGTGTCTGTTGCGATGCACTTCGCATCCGTCAGGCCCTGATGGCGCTGCTGGAAAATGCCCAGAAGCACGCGGTGCCGGGCATGCTGACCGTGCGCCTGCATCGTTCGGGCCCCCAGTGCATCCTGAGCGTGGAAGACGAAGGGCCTGGCATCAGCGAGGAGGTCGCCGCCCATATCTTCGAGGCGTTTCGCCGGGGGGAGCCGTCACGCTCGCGCAAGAGTGGCGGCAGCGGGCTCGGGCTGGCGGTGGTCAAGGCCATTGCCGAGGCGCACGGCGGCACTGCGGTTTGCCAACCTACCGGACTGGGAGGGAGCAGGTTCGTGCTCTCCTGGCCCCTTTCGGCCATTTCCGGTTGCCCTGAAACATAGCCAGCGGGTAGCAGGTTATGGCGAAGCTATGCTTCTGACCGCTGCCTACACAGTGGCGTTCGACAAGCTAGTGCCATACAGACTTTCCACCGCTTGTGCAGGGGGAACAAGGGAGGTTGGTGCATGGCTCATTTGGTGCGAAATCATGGTTTCTTGCTGTCAAAAATTGAAACCGTTTTCAGAAATCCTTTTCAACTGTGATCCGCTTCAAAGCTTTTTGAAGCGCCAACCTCTAGCATTGGCTCCACGAATTAGGGGCTAGCGCTCCCGATTTTCCCGCTGTGGGAGATAACTGGTAAATCCGGCTATTTCCTTCGTTACTTTCGACGGTCATCACGGATGGCCGTTTTTTTTTGAGTTATTTCACTGTAAAGGGTCGAGTGGCTGGCGCTTTACCGTTAAAATTCCGCTTTTGCATCTGCCCGTGAGTTTTGATGTCTGCCTCCACCCTCTCTTCGGATAGTTATCTCCTGCTCAGTACCTTGCAACTGCAGCGTGTCGCCAGTACCCGTCTGTTACAAGAGACGCTGGAGGCGGGCCATGAGCTCGCCAGCCACCTGACCCGGCTCCATGACGCCGGCCTTGTCAGATTGCGTGGGGAGCAGCAGTGGAGCCTGACTGCCGAGGGGACGCTGGCGCTGATCCTGGGCGTGCGGGCCGGTGTGTGCGCCGCTCCAGACTGGAGCCGGGTCTCCTCGGTGACCGGTCAGGATCTGGTTCACGGAGTGGTGCGCGAACTGTGCCGGGGCAAGGCGGGCGAGATCCCGGCCTTCTTCTCTCCCGGCGAGCTTCTCACCCTGCTCGATACCCCCGATGCCCATCAGCTGCTGGCTGGCTCCAGCCCCGCCTGGCAGCAACTGCTGCTGGAGCACTTCTCGCTGCAACTGCTGCTCGATGCCCCCTATGAAGAGCGCTGGCCATTGGCGAGTGCACTGACCCGCTGTGCCCCTGAGGTACAGGTGCAAGGGCGGGCATTCGAGGCGGAGTGGCGCTGGCTCTGCGGTGATGGCGAGAGCTCCGACTCCAGCCTCTTGTGGCCTGCCCTGCAGGCGGTTGCCTCGCAAGGAGAGAGCGGCCCGCTGGGTGAGCGGCTGCTCACTGCCCTTGGCCAGTGGCAGGCCGAGGGTCATGAGGGGCAGTGGCCCCGAGCCTTCAGTGCCCTGCTCTGGCTTGGCTGGCTGCAACAGGCTGACCCCGTTATCGCCAGCGAGCAGCGCAAGAAGTGGCAGCGCAGCCTCGGCGGGCAGTTTCCGCTGCTGGCCGACTTGCTTAGCCAGTGGGCCGGGGAGCGGCACGGTCAGGCGGTCGGGCTGTTCGATACCCTGCAACTGCCGGTAGAGGAGCTGCACTGGGGCTATCTCTGGCTCGATCTCTGCGCGCTGGCCCGTCACGGCGCCCAGAGCGCGCAGGTGGCCATGCTGCACAAGTGGGATCTCTCCCACCTGCTCGATGCCGAACCTCATCACCGGTTGATGGCGTTTTGTCAGGATCTGCTGCGTCTGTTGCTGGGCGAGGCGGCCACAGAGGCACCGCTTGGCCAGCTGCGCAGCAGCGATGCCGATGATGACGCGGAAGAGGAAGAGTCCGGCGAGGAGAAGGGGGCTGCCTCCGCCAGCTGGCTCAACTGGCTGCAGGGGTTGGGCCGCGCCAGTGGCGTCCGCAAGCCGCAGGAGCGGCTGGTGTGGCTGCTTCATGCCGATGGCCCCGAGCTGGAGTGCAAGATCCAGAAGCTCAGTACCAAGGGGGAGTGGACGGCAGGCCGCCGGGTCGATCCCACCCTGCTCTCCACCCAGTATGCGGCGCTGCTTGATGAGCACGACTGGGCGGTGGTACGCACCCTGCCGCGGGTGATGGGGCGCTTGCCCCGGGATGTCTGGGCGCCGCTCGCCGACCATCCGCGCCTGTTCAACGCCAAGGGACAGAAGCTGCAGCTCGCCATCACGGCGCCGCTGCTGCAAATTGTGGCGACCGAAGAGGGGATGAGCGCTCTGCTGATCCCCGCTGCAGCCGCGCGTGGCGCTCACATCATGCCGCTGGCGCAGGATCTGTGGCAGCTCATCCTCACCCCGCAGCCGCTGCTTGACCGCTTGCCGGCGCTCGAATCCATCCCGCTGCTGCCCACCGAGGGGATGAGCGAGTTGCAGCGCACCCTGGACGGGATCGCCGATCTGCCCTGGCACAGCCAGGTTGAGGGGTTGCACGGCAATGCCGAACTGGCCCCCTGGCCGGGCATTCCTTCGGTGCAACTCGATTGGCAGGATGGTCAGCTGGCAGTCAAGCTGGTGACCCGTTTTGACGAGCTGCCTCCCCAGCCTCTGGGCAAGGGGGAGACCATCATCCGTCAGGGGATCAAGGGCAACCACTACTGGCAGCGCGACCTCGCCGCCGAGAAGGGGCAGGCCCAGCTGCTGCGCAACCAGCTTCCCATCGATCTGCCCGGCAGCGAGTGGCGCCTCGAAGGCGAGCAGGCACTGGCGCTGGTCAATGCCCTGCCCGAGCTGGTGGATGCAGGCGTGGTCATTCACTGGCATCAGGACAGTGCGCGCCTCAAGAGTCTCGATGAGGCGGCCCTGAGCCTGCGCATCGAACGGCGTCAGGACTGGTTTCAGGTAGAGGGTGCGCTTGCCCTTGATGAACACCAGATCCTCGACTTGCGCCTGATCCTGCGCCAGCTGACCCCGGGCCAGCGCACCGTCCAGCTCGACGAAAAGACCAGCCTGATGCTGAGTGACAAGCTGGTGGAGCGGCTCTCCATGCTGGGGGCCATGCTCGACGACGAGCAGCGGATCAACCACAAGCTGGCCTATCCGCTTACCCGTCTGCTCTCGGTTATCACCACCGAGGGGGATGCGGCGTGGCAATCCCTGCAGCAGGAGTGGCAGCAGGAGGTCTCCTGCCCGCCCGAGCTGCTCACCGCGCTGCGGGATTACCAGAAGGAGGGGGTGCGCTGGATGGCGACCCTGGCCCATCACGGCTTTGGCGCCTGTCTGGCCGATGATATGGGGCTTGGCAAGACGCTGCAGGCCCTGATCGTGCTGCGGATGCGCCAGCATCTGGGGCCGGCGCTGGTGGTGGTGCCCAAGTCGGTGGTCACCAACTGGCAGGAGGAGGTCGCCCGTTTCGCCCCCGAGCTGGAGGTGGTGATCTTTGACAATCCCGCCGAGCGCGAGCGCATTATTCGCGATGCCAAAGCGGGGCAGGTGATCCTCATCAACTACGGCATGCTCGGCAGTCTGGCGGAGGCGCTCAAGGCGCGGCGCTGGTCCTCCATGGTGCTCGATGAGGCGCAGCAGATCAAAAACGCCGGTACCCAGCGTGCCAAGCTGCTGTTCCAGCTCGACGGCGATTTCCGCCTTGCCCTCTCCGGCACCCCCATCGAGAACCATCTGGGCGAGTTGTGGAGCCTCTTCACCTTTATCAACCCGGGGCTGCTCGGCAGTCTCGGCGAGTTCAAGCGCCGCTTTGGCAAGGCGGTCAAGGATCCCCAGCACATGGCCTTGCTGCGGGCGGTGATCAGCCCCTTTATCCTGCGCCGTCTCAAGCAGGAGGTGTTGACCGAGCTGCCGGACAAGACCGAGATCATTCACCACATCAGCCTCTCCCCCGAGGAGCGTCAGCTCTACGAGGCGACCCGGCGCGAGGTGGTACAGCAGGTGCAAAGTGCCGATGGCCGTGCCCTGATGCACGTGTTGAGCGGGTTAACCCGACTGCGCCGGCTCTGCTGTTCGCCGGAGCTGGTGATGCCAGAGTGGTCGCAGACCAGCAGCAAGCTGGATGAGGCGATGGCGCTGCTGGAGGAGGCGATCGATGGCGGTCATCGGGTGCTGGTGTTCAGCCAGTTTGTCGATCTGCTGAGCCTGCTGCGTGCCCGCATCGAGCAGAAGTCCTGGGACTACTGCTATCTGGATGGCGGCTGTTCGGCCAAGGCGCGGCAGGACTCCATTCTGCGTTTTCGCCACGAGGCGGTACCGCTGTTTCTCATCAGCCTCAAGGCGGGGGGCACCGGTCTCAACCTCACCCAGGCCGATACCGTGCTGCACCTCGATCCCTGGTGGAATCCGGCGGTGGAAGATCAGGCGAGCGATCGGGCCCACCGGATGGGCCAGACCCAGCCGGTGACCGTCTATCGGCTGGTGTGCGAGCAGACGGTGGAGGAGAAGATTGTCGCCCTGCACGACGAGAAGCGGGCGCTGGCCGATGGTCTGCTGAGCGGCCAGTCGGAAGTGCGCGGGCTGGATGTGGAGAGCCTGCGGGCCCTGCTGATGAGCTGATCCGCTGTATCACCAGCGACATGGGCATGCCATATGAAAGAGGGGAGCACATCTTGCCGATGTGCTCCCCTCTGTCGTTTCTGCGTGCCGGTATTAGCAGGCTCGTCGCGTTAGCCCTGATAGAGGTAGAGATGCAGCCGCTCGATGATGGGCTCGCCGCCAATCTTGCGATCCCGCCGCGCCTGCCGGCTCTTGGGGGGATAGTTGCCCAGATGGGTGACCGCGGGCGGGCTGTCCGAGCAGAGCAGCAGCGGCAGGCTCGCCTTGATCTGCTGCTTGCGCGGGGTGCGATCCTGCCAGAGCAGGTTGATCATCGGGTGGGTCTTGACCGGGCGGCGGATCCGCAGCTCGGCATCGGCGGGTAGCCGGCGAATGTCGTACACCTCCTGATCCACCATCTTGCTCCACTCCTCGTTGTTGGAGAGAGCCGGTATGTAGCGGCGACTGCGCTCCAGCATATCCAGCACCTGTTCGCGGGTGAGGCGATTGATGGTCTGCTTGTCGGCCCAGGTAAAACCGAGGGAGTGGAGCTCTCCATGTAGCCACGTCAGCTTGCGGTAGACCTGCAGGGTGATCACCCCGGGCAGGGCGGTATGTACCAGCTCGAACTTCTCGTCCCGTCCGCCCGCCTGCTGCACCAGCGCCTTGAAATCGAGCTTGCGCTGATTGATCTCCTCAACCAGCGGCTGGATCAGCGGAGCGGCGGCGGCGGGAAAGCGCAGCCAGCCCGGCAGACGACGGGTGGCCTTGGTGGAGCAGCCGGGGCGGGCGCTGTGGTCCCGATAGGCCGACAGGGTGGTGGCCAGTGCCTCGTCGCCGCTCAGGTAACCCACCTCAATCTGGCTGATGGGGTCGTGCTCTTCGCCTTGCGCGACCGGGGGGAGGGGATAGACATGGGCCTCCTGCAGTTCGAGCTGGCCGAGCAGGGTGGCCAGCTGATCCAGAGAGGCTTCAATGGCCTCCATCTGTTGACGCAGGGCGGCGGTAGGGGTAAAGGTATCCATCGATGATCCTGTGGTCTGACCCGCTGTTGACGACATCAGGTATGACATCTGCTGCGGGTAGCAAAACTACTGTATAAATAAACATACCAGTATGCGGCTGGAGTGCCAAGAGGCACTTTGGGGAGGGGCAATGTGCGCCTCTGAATGGGGATGTGGTGCTGGTTTTATTTATGTTTCAGGGTGTTAAATAAAGATCGCCGCAAGATCATTAAATTAACAACTTCGTGTAACTCCGCTGTTGCCAGCTGTTCACACCTTGCTCGTCCCTGCATATGTAAAGCAGTAAAATGCATATATAGATGGGTGCCATGCAGCACAATATGCTGTGCGACTCTGCTGGCCAACCGTAAAAATAATTAGTTGTTTAAAATCAAAGCGTTAAAATTAAATCCTGCTGTTTTTAGACATTAGATTTACTAATGTAACGTATCAAAATTCGTCAATTGAGTCGGTCTGACTCCCTGACTAAGCTTTGCGCATCAAATTGAAGCCCAGTGCGTAAACAAATATTCAGAGGAGCCACATCATGGCCAACATGACTTATACCGAAACCGGTTACCAGCATTCCAGCCAATTGAATCTGGTTGCTCGCGTTAAAATGACCGTTCTGACTTGGCTGGAGCGCAGCCGCAGCCGTCGCCAGCTCTCCGAGCTGCCCGAGTACCTGCTCAAAGACATCGGCCTGAACGAAGCAGATCGTTATCAAGAGACCACCAAGCCGTTCTGGCGTGGTTGATCAGCCGGGCATGGATGCCTCGTTTATCTGCTGATACTTGTATGCTGACGGCCGGGTGACATCAGGTCACCCCGTCAACCCTGCTGTTGTTTGCCCCGTTATTGCTCTCTCTTCCCCTCTTTTATATCCCTCTGTTGCTCCGCCCATTGCTGCCGTTTTACCTTGCCGCGATTTGTATCGTTAATGTTTGAATTTGTTTAAAAATCGGTTTTAAGCCGCAACGCCTTGCGTATAATCCGGCCATAGTATTCCAGCGCAAGAGGGTGAGACGGATGATTCCCCAGCACGATTTTTTGGCCATGACCCGCAGCCATGAGTGGCAGCTCGATCCCTTTGATTTTGCGCTGCCGGATGGCACGCGAGTCAGCGTCTGGGATACCGGTGTCATCTGTCTGGAGCCTGCCAGTGGGGCGGGCGGCCAGCCAGGAGGGCGCAAGGATATCGTCCTCTCCTGCGGCATCCACGGCAACGAGACCGCTCCCATCGAGATCTGCAACCAGCTGCTGAGCCGTCTGCTCTCGGGAGAGCTGAGTGCCCGCCATCGGGTGCTGTTCCTGTTTGGCAATCCGGCGGCGATGAACCTCGGGCTGCGGGAGGTGGAGGAGAACATGAACCGCCTCTTCTCCGGCGCCCACAGCAAGGGGGAGGGGCTCTGCAACCGGGAGCGGATCCGCGCCATGCGTCTCGAGCAGTACGTGAGCCGCTTCTTTGCCGATCCGGCCCGCCCCCGCTACCACTACGACCTGCACACCGCCATTCGCGGCTCGCGCCACGAGAAGTTTGCCGTCTACCCCTTCCCCCACGAGCGGCCCCACTGCCGCGAGCAGGTGCAGTTCCTCGGCGCCTGCGGGGTGCGCACCATTCTGCTTTCTGCCAGCCCGACCACCACCTTCAGCTACTACAGCTCGCGCCAGCACGGCGCCCACGCCTTCACGGTGGAGCTGGGCAAGGTGCGTCCCTTTGGCGAGAACGACATGACCCGCTTTATCGAAACCCGCCAGGCGCTGCAGGAGCTGGTGACCCAGGACGAGGTGGCGCTGGAGCCGTGGCGGGCGGATGATTTCACCCTGTTTGCCATCGATCGGGTGATCACCAAAAAATCGGAGCAATTTCGTTTCCTGTTCGCCAGCGATGTCGACAACTTCACCGAATTCCCGCAAGGGTTCGTGCTGGCCGAGGATGGCGAGCTGCGCTACACCGTCGAGCAGCCCCGCGAGGCGGTGGTCTTCCCCAATGCCAACGTGGCGATTGGCCAGCGTACCGTGTTGCTGGTAGTGCCGACCCGGCTCTGGGAATAAGCCGTCCAATAGCCCCTTGGAGGCGGGAGTGAGTCGTATGCAGACAATCGGGCGAATGGGGTTTTCCGCCCTCTTTCGGCCGATTTGGTCATGCCACGGGATGAGCGGTGCGGTATAAGCAAAAGTTGGGGCATTTTGGGAAATACCATAAATCCAGCTTATAGTGACCAGCAAGCTCTCCGCGAAGGCCACAGAGAGTGCCTGCAAGGCCGCTCAAGGGGTTGGCCGATCTGATGGATATGGTGTAGCAGCGATTCAGCGCTGTCCGGCCCTATCGGGATGAAGAGCGCGAACTGTGTCATGGCGAGTGAAGGGGATAAAAAAACGGAGCCAGTCATCGACTGGCTCCGTTTTTTAATGGCGTTGGCGGGGGATCAGCTGTTGTTCTTCACAAACAGGGTGATCTCCTGGCCCGGCTTCAGGTAATCCCCTTTGTCGAGCTGATTCCAGCGCATCACATCGTTGATGGCGACCTGGAAGCGTGCGGCGATGGAGGAGATGGAGTCACCACGGCGAACCTGATAGACCATCGACTTGCCGCTCTGCTTGCCACCCTTGGGGTAGACCACCAGCTGCATGCCCGGCTTCAGGGCCGACTTGGCGTTCAGGCCGTTCCACTTGGCGAGCTCCTCGTGGGAGACGCCGTGCGCCTGGCTGATGCTCCACAGGTTGTCACCTGCCCGCACCTTGTAGCTCACCTTGCTTTTCTGGCTGCTGCCACGGCTGGCCAGCTGCTGCGGGGCTGCACTTGCCTTGCTGCTGACGGCATGGCCGCTGGTCGGAATGACCAGACGCTGACCGCGACGCAGGCTGTTGCCACGCAGATTGTTGGCCAGTTTCAGCTCGCTCACGCTGACGCCGTGATTCTGGGCGATGCGTGACAGGGTGTCGCCACTGGTGACCTGATAGGAGCGGGTACGGATACGCTCGCTCTTGGGCAGATCGGCCAGTGCCAGCTCCAGGGTATCGGCATATTCAACCGGTACCAGCAGGCGGTAGGGGCCGCGCGGTGACATCACGCCACGGCTCAGGGCAGGATTGACCTCCTTGAGCTGCGAGGTGCGCACACCGGCGAGCTGGGCCGCCACGTTCAGATCGATCTGGCTGCCGGTTTCCACCACCCGCAGCTTCGGCTCGTTGGCGAGCACCGGCAGCTGGACGTTGTACTTGTCGGCATTGCTGATCATGTCAGCCATGGCCAGGATCTTGGGCACATACATCTGGGTTTCGCGCGGCAGGTCGAGCGACCAATAGTCGGTCGGCTTGCCGGCACGCTGGTTACGCTGGATGGCGTTGCGAACCCGTCCTTCACCGGCATTGTAGGCGGCCAGCGTTTGCAGCCAGTCACCATCAAAGAAGCGGTTCAGGTATTCCAGATAGTCGAGCGCCGCATTGGTGGAGGCCAGCACATCGCGCCGTCCGTCATACCAGTTGTCGTGGCGCAGACCGAAGTTCTTGCCGGTGGCGGGCACAAACTGCCACAAACCGACGGCATTGCTGCGGGATCGGGCATGAGGATCAAACATGCTCTCGATCATCGGGACAGTAATAAGCTCCATTGGCAGCTCACGCCGTTCAATCTCCTCTACCATCAGATAGAGGTAGGGTTCAGCCCGGCTGGCAATGGTCGCCAGATGCTTATCATTGCGCAACAGCCACTCACGTTGTTGGCGGATGCGCGCATTGTCCGGAGTTTCCAGTTGCATATCATCGCTGATACGCACCCACAGATTGTCCGTATCTTCCATTTCGTCCAGCTGTTCATCGCCAAACAGAAATCGTGAAGAGTGTTTTTTATGCGCTTTTTTGTTGACCTGGGGGGACTTGATCGGCTCGATTGCCGTTAGCGCCCGGTCATCCTGATGGCTCAGGTTTTGGCAGCCGCTGAGCAACAGCGCTGCCAATAAGGCCGTTCGTACCTTCATCTCGTTCCGGTCATTTTTAAGAAAAACAGCTCGCATCATAAGGGGCAATCCCCCCCTGATCAAGGTTTGTTCAAAAAACATCCTTCCATTGGCGCAGGATCGTGAAGGTATCTACCGGATTTTCCACGCATTTTAGCCCCTGCTTTTCAGCAGAAAATTTCACTGAATCGAGCTCGCAGCGCAGAAAAACATTAAACCTGCGCTCATCCCCCAGTCGGCTGGGCAGGCTTGGCAGCCCCTGTTGCCGCAGTTTGCTGATCAGCCCGATCTGATCACGGATCGCCGGGTTGTCCGGCTCGACCGCATAGGCGAAGCGCAGGTTTGACAGAGTGTATTCGTGGGCACAATAGATGAGGGTGTCATCGGGCAGGGCGGCGAGCCGTTGCAGCGAGTGATACATCTGCTCCGGCGTCCCTTCAAAGAGGCGACCACAACCGGCCGAGAAGAGGGTGTCACCGCAAAAGAGCATGCCGTTGCCGTGGTAGGCGATATGGCCGCGGGTATGGCCGGGCACATGAATCACCTCGAGGGCAAGACCGTGCCAGTTGATCTGATCGCCATCTTCCAGCCACTGGCCATGGTGGGCCGGCATGGGGTCAAGTTTGGGGCCATAGAGCCGGGCATGGGGGAACTGTTCGAGCAGTTCGCCAACCCCGCCCACATGGTCGTGATGATGGTGGGTCAGGAGGATGGCATCGAGCACCAGCCCCAGCGCCGAGAGCCGCTCCAGCACGGGGGCCGCTTCGCCCGGGTCGACAACCAGACAGTGATTTTCGTGTCTAATCAACCAGATGTAGTTGTCATTAAAGGCAGGAACTGTGATCACTGGATACATGAGTCTGCTTCTCTTTAGGGAGGGTATCTTATATAACAGGATGGCGTTCGAAACCGCGAGTTGAGCCCTATTATGCAGGTGGCACGTACCGAACAACAAATCGAGATCCCGACCAGCTGGTCCGCGTTGCCTATGGGGGACTGGGTTGCCGCCGAGATCCAGGAGCGGCTCGACAGCTGGTGTCCCAACCTGTTTGGCTATCATTTGCTCAAGATTGGCGCCCTGAGCGCCGAACTCTCCTGCAAGCGCTCATCCATTCGCCATCAGGTAGGCGTCGCTTCCGAAGGACGGCTGCTCGACATGTATGGCGATCCGCTGGCATTGCCGGTGCGTACCGGCAGTGTCGATGCCTGTCTGCTGGCTCATTGCCTCGATTTCTCGGCCGATCCCCATCAGGTGTTGCGCGAAGCCGAAAGGGTGCTGACCGACGATGGCTGGCTGATTATCAGTGGCTACAACCCCATGAGTCTGGTGGGCATTGGCCATTGCATCCCTTTTTTGCGGCGCAAGGTGCCCTGGTCGGCGCGGATGTTTACCCCCGGGCGAGTCACTGACTGGCTCCATCTGCTGGGGTGCGAGGTGATGTTTGACGAGCGCTTCGGTTACTCGTTTATGGGCAAACAGAGCTGGCACAGCTGGTGGCAGGAGAGTGTGGGACGGGACTACTGCCGGGCGTTTGCTTCTGTCTATGTGATTGCCGCCCGTAAACGGCGCTTTCCGCTGATCCCGGTGCGCCGCCGCTGGCAGCTGCCAAAGTCCCTCGCCACACCGGGCATGGCCCGTCAGGGCTGGTAGCCGGTATCCTCGGCCAGCTCCTTGCCGCAGGCCGCCTCGCGGGCCAGTTCGTCACAGCGTTCGTTCTCCGGATGGCCCGAGTGCCCTTTAACCCAGAGCCACTCGATCTGGTGACGGCTCACTTCCGCATCCAGCTCTTTCCAGAGATCGACGTTTTTGACCGGTTGACGGTTGGCGGTCATCCACCCCTTCTTCTTCCAGCCGATGATCCACTGGGTGATCCCCTGACGGACATACTGGCTGTCGGTGGTGAGGCGCACCTGGCAGGGTTCGTTTAGGGTGCGCAGGCCCATGATGGCGGCCATCAGCTCCATCCGGTTGTTGGTGGTGAGGCGAAAGCCGGCCGCAATCTCCTTGCGGTGCTTGCCATAGACCATGACGGCGCCGTAACCGCCCGGGCCCGGGTTGCCGAGGCAGGAACCATCCGTATACAAATCAATCTGTTTTAACATGAGGCTTGGGGTAAACTAGCGAGTAAAGCCGAAGTTTGACATAGATTGGATCATGAACACACCCCAACTGAATCGCCAGATCATCCTGGATACCGAAACCACAGGTATGAATACCGGTGGCGGCCCTGTTTACCTTGGCCACCGCATCATCGAAATCGGCTGTGTGGAGGTGATCAACCGCAAGCTCACCGGTAACCACTACCACGTCTATATCAAGCCGGATCGGCTGGTGGACCCGGAAGCCATTCAGGTTCACGGGATTACCGACGAGTTCCTGCGCGACAAACCCTCTTTTAGCCAGATAGCCGACGAGTTCCTCGACTTTATCCGCGGCGCCGAGCTGATCGCCCACAACGCGCCGTTTGACGTGAGTTTTATGGACTACGAGTTCAGCAAGCTCGGACTCAACTTCAAGACGGCCGATATCTGTACCATCACAGATACCCTGGCGATGGCGCGGGATCTCTTCCCGGGCAAGCGCAACAACCTGGATGTGCTCTGCGATCGTTACGGTATCGACAACTCGCACCGAACCCTGCACGGGGCTTTGCTCGATGCGGAGATCCTAGCGGATGTCTACCTGCTGATGACCGGTGGCCAGACCAAACTCAATCTGGCCACCGAAAGCAGTGAAAACGAGAGCAGTCAGGACACCAGCATCCGCCGTCTGGAGAGTAACCGACCGGCGCTCAAGGTGATCAGAGCGGGCGAAGAGGTGCAGGCGTTGCATGAAGCGAGACTGGATCTGGTGCAGAAGAAGGGAGGGAGCTGTCTGTGGCGGCAATGAGCAAGTGGCTGGCCTCTTTTTTACTGCTGGGGTCGCTCGGCGCTTCGGCGACTGAGGTATTTGCCCCTTCCGATATTCCGTTGCTGGATAACCGCTTTCGCATCGATTACGGGGTGAAGGAGATCACCTTCATCATCAAGCGCAAGCCGGGTACTCCCTCGGTGATCCTGGTGCGCCCCGATGGCAGCAAGCTCTACGTGGGCAAGGTCAAACCGGATGATGTGGGCTGGCTGGCGCTGCCGGAACATGATCTCATTACCCTGCGCAATCCCATGCCGGGCCCGTGGCAGGCGATTGGCGAGGTGGATCCCGACAACCGGGTGCGGATCCTCTCCGATATCCGGATGGACATCGCCGCCTTGCCGATGCAGCTCTATCAGGGAGAGGTGGTCAAGCTCAAGGCGTGGCTCTCGATCGATGGTCAGCCCCCCAAGGACAAGTACTACCTCTCCGATCTGGGAATGAAGGTCAAACTGCAATCCTTCAGCGACCCAGGCAAGCAGAATACGGTGCTCGATCAGGAGATTGGCCACTACCTTGACGACGGCAAGGGGCTTGATGAGGTGCCGGGTGATGGCGTCATGACGGCGGAGGCGATCCTGCAGGATATTCCGGCGGGCAAATACCGCGCCATGTTCAGTACCGGCAATCAGGTGTTTGTCCGGGCCCGCTATCAGGAAGTGCTGCTTTATCCTTATCCCTTTACCTACAATCTGGCACCTCCCTCGGAGGAACTGGGTGCCAAGTTGTCTCTGCTGGTCGACCGTGACGAGCTGGATCCAGCCTCTGTGGCGCTCAAGGGCACAGTCACCAGCAAAACCGGTGGCTACTACTCGTTCAGCGAGGTGGCGACGGCGCCCAAACTGGATGTCGATTTTTCCGTCATCAAGGAGCCAGGACAATATCAGGTGGAGGCTGCGCTCTACGGCACCACCCGCCTTGGCCGTGAAGTGAAGATCGCTATGCCGGTGAAAACCTTCAATGTCTTTCCGCCAGCACCGCCACCTCCGCCGCCGGTCTCTGCTGCCGAGCCAACCTCCAGCGCCAAAGCGACCGAGAAAGCGGAGGAGAAGGGGGGAATGGGCTGGTTGATCTGGGCGCTGGCCGGTGGTGGCGGGCTATTGGTTATTCTGGGCGGGGTCGGGTTTATCATCCTGCAAAAACGCAAGGCGTTGAAACGCGCCCTGGCAGCAGCTCAAGCGGAAAGTCAGCAAGCAGAACAACCCGCCGCCAAGCTGGATCTCAACTTGCCGGAGCAATAATGGCAAGTTCAAACAATAAAAAACCGCCCAAGGGCGGTTTTTTATTGTTCATTTTCGAATGTCAGTTGGTAAATCAGGGCTAGTGTTCGCCGATATAGACATCCTTGTTCTGCTCACGGATCTCGAGGAACTTGTCGAGATTGGCCATCATCAGCTCGACCAGCTGGGGATCGAAGTGTTGCCCCTTCTCCTCTTCGATGAGAGCCAGCACCTTTTCCAGCGGCCATGCCTTCTTGTAGCAGCGATCAGACCCCAGCGCATCGAACACATCGGCCAGCGCCACGATACGCCCCTCCAGCGGGATATCCGCCCCTTTCAAGCCACGTGGATAGCCGCTGCCATTCCACTTTTCATGGTGATTGCCCGCTATGGTGGCGCCGATCTGGAACAGTGCCAAGTCGCTGCCAGAGAGCATGTCCTGTCCCAGTTGGGCATGGGTTTTCATTATTTCCCACTCTTCCGGAGTGAGCTTGCCCGGCTTGTGCAAGATGGCATCGGGGATGCCGACTTTGCCGATGTCGTGCAGCGGTGAGGCGCGTTTTATCAGCTCGCTCTGCTCTTCGCTCATCCCGAGCAGATGGCAGAACTGCTCGGTATAGAGCGCGACCCGTTTGACATGCAGTCCCGACTCTTTGGAGCGGGTTTCGACCAGCTCACCGATGCGGTAGATGATTTCGCGCTGGTTATCGGCGATCACTTCGTTGAGACGGATGTTCTCCAGCGCCACTATGATGTTTTCGGTAAAGAGAGTGAGCAGGCTGGTATCGATCTGGCTGAGCTGGCGCGTTGTCTCGATATGGAACAGCAGGTGGTGACGCGGGTTCTGGCAGTAGAGCACCATCTGGTTGGTGCTGTAGACGTTGCTGCTCTGTGCCATGGCCTGACGCAGGATCTCGGGAGCATCTGTCAGTCGCATCGCGGCATGGCCCGGCAGCAGGGGTTCAAGCAGCTGATCTTTTACCTCGTAGGTGTATTGTTTTACGTCGTAGATCTGGGTTTCACCCAGATGGAGCAGGGCACTCAATTGTTCCTGTGCACCTTCGACAAACTGGCGCAGGGCCCGCTTCTCGAAAATTCCCTTGGAGGCTTCGATAACTTTCTCGAGCCCCTGCCGGTTGCTTTCCAGAGTGCGGATATCTCTATATGAACGCAGACTCGCACGCAGCAGGGTTCGCAGCTTCTGGGAGGTAAGCTCGGTTTTGTCCTTGTAGTCGTTGATGTCGTAGTTTGTGACAACGTCATCTTCCGGTGCCTGACCGGGCTGGCCGGTTCTGAGCACGATGCGCACCATCTTGTTTTGCAGATCTTCGCGGACGTATTTGACGACGTCGAGACCGGCATGGTCGACCTCCATCACCACATCCAGCAGCAGCAGGGCGACATCCGGCGTAGTCGCCAGCAGCTCCTTGGCTTGTGCTGCGGAATAGGCGTGCAGAAAGTCGATGGGGCGATTGTCAAACTCGAACTTGTTCAGGGTGATCTTGGTGATGCGATGAACCTCGGGTTCATCGTCAACGATCATCACTTTCCAGCCCGCTTGCTGCACATCGGTGAGAGCAAGATCGTCGTCATCAATAATCAGGATTTCGTCATCCATCATACAATCCTGTTTGGCATCCTGTGCTTACATTAACTGCTCAACTAAGGATAGGAAACTTATTGAGAAATAAAATTTGATCTCGCAAAACTATGGTCGAAATAAGCAAATGGAACCCTTTGGCCAATCCTGGTGAGGTGCGGGCTTTCTGTTGTGAATCAAGGTGTCCCAATGCACCACCTTGTATCCCTCGCCCGGTTGAGCCGCACGAGGAAAAAAAGCCAATCCGGCTCGGGTCAAGGATAAAGACGAGAATAGATCTTATTTGATAATTATTCCTATTTAAGGGTAGCATGCAGGTTGATTCGAAGAGGAGTTTATTCGTGACCCAGAGCCTGCCTCCCAATCGCCCCCGTCCGGTGACGGTCAAGCGAGTGCAACAACTTACCCCTCATCTGCGGCGCATCACGTTTAGCGGGCGTGAACTGGCCGATTATCCCTTTACCTGCGGTGGTGCCCATATCAAGGTGATGCTGGCCCAGCCTCACCAGAGCGAACCCGTTATGCCAGCCATGACGGCGGGCGGCCCGCGCTGGAGCAATCCGGCGGACAAGCCGGTCATCCGCACCTACACCATCCGCGCATTTCGCCGCGATGAGCTGGAGCTCGATATCGACTTTGTTCTTCATGGCGATAGCGGGCCAGCCAGTGCTTTTGCTACCCACGCCAAGCCGGGGGATAAGGTGATCCTCTCCGGGCCGGGTGGCCCCAACCCCATGCTGCAACCGGCAGAGCACTACTGTCTGGTGGGCGATCTCACCGCCTTGCCCGCCATCATGGCGATGTGCGAAGTGATGCCTGCCGATGCCTGCGGGGAGATTGCCATCCTGTTGCCGGATCAGGCGGATGCCCAGCCGCTGACACTGCCGGTCGGCGTACACTGCCACTGGTTTGTGGGAGAGCCCGCAACCAGCGGCATTCTGGAGTATGTGCAGGCCTTGCCTCTCTCTCGGGATGGCGGTTTCTTCTGGCTCGGTGGGGAGGAGGCGCTGGTGCTGCCGCTGCGTCGCCATTTTCGTTCCGTGCTCGAGGTGGATCGCCAGTCGCTCTATGCGGTTCCTTACTGGCGCAGAGGCAAGAGTGAAGAGGCCTATCATCAGACCCGCCATGATGTGATGGATAGCTGAGCAGAAGAGAGCCTGTCACACATCAAAACTTGCAAATAAAAATGATTTGCATTTAGTATTGCGCCGTCCTGGTATTCGTCAGGGCGGCGTTTTTATTTCCGTTGACACAAGAGCGCCCTGTTTTCACGTCGGTTTGGCTGCATGTTGTCAGACCCCAACGCAAGGAGTTGTAAAGGGTGGTTAAGTACCAGACCCGTCTGTTCTGGCTGGCATTGCTCCTTCTCTGCACGCTGTTTTGCCTCTCGCTGGCCACCGGGGCCGGCGTCTATGGTGCCCGCGAGGTGTTCGGGTATCTGACGCACAATCCCCTGTGGGTCAGTGACGAGAAGCTCGCCATGGTGCTCAATACCTTGCGACTGCCACGCACCCTCTGTGCCATGGTGGTCGGCGCCTCTTTATCTCTGGCTGCCTCCTTGCTGCAGAGCGCGACCCGCAATCCGCTGGCGGAGCCCGGTCTGCTGGGGGTCAACGCCGGGGCCGTCTTTGCGCTGGTGGTGGGGCTCACCTGGTTCGGGGTGGAGTCCGCCTACGGCTATCTGCTCTGGGCCGGACTCGGCGCGCTGCTGGGTAACGTGATTGTGCTGGGGCTTGGCATGATGATTGGCCGCTCCAACCCGCTCAAGCTCATTCTGGTCGGGGTGGCGCTCTCCGCTACCTTCGGCGGTCTCTCCAGCTTTCTGCTGCTCTCCAACAAGATGGTGCTGGAGCAGTACCGCTTCTGGAACCTCGGCTCCCTGTCGGCGGCCAATCTCGATGCCATCATTGCTGTGCTGCCCTTCGTGCTGGTGGCGTTTGTCATCACCTTGCTGCTCTGTCGCCAGCTGACCCTGATGCAGATGGGAGACAGTCAGGCCCAGGCGCTGGGGATCCGCCCCAACCGGGTGCGGATTGGCGTGCTGCTGGCCGCCACCCTGTTTACCGCCAGTGCCATCGCCATCGCCGGCCCCATCGGTTTTGTCGGCTTTCTGGCCGCCTACTGTGGCCGACTGGTAGAGCCGGTGAAGCTGTCGGTGCAGGTCTGTTTCTCCGCCCTGTTCGGCATGCTGTTTCTGCTGTTGGCCGACATTCTGGCGCGCTGGCTGATCCAGCCGTTCGAGCTGCCCAACGGGGTTATTCTGGCCCTGATTGGCGCACCAGTGCTGATCGCCATCGTTCATCGCGGGGGCTTTCGTACCCTGCTGACCGTCAAGTGAGGGGCTGATGCGTACACCTACCGATATGCTCTGCCTGCGGGCCGGCAACCGCTCTTTGTTGATCCATCTGCCAAGCTGGCGCTGGCTGGCGTTGCTGGCCGTGGCGCTGCTGGCGCTGGCCCTGCTGGCCCTGAGCGTTGGCGGCGGCAAGCTCGGCTTCGCCGGGGTGGTCAACACCTTGCTGGGGGAGGGGACGCGGCTTGAGCAGCTCACCCTGTTCAAGATCCGGCTGCCGCGCATCCTTGGGGTCGTGGTGGCGGGAGCGGCCATGGGGCTCTCGGGCTGTCTGGTGCAAACTCTGGTTCGCAACCGGCTGGCTACCCCCGATATGGTGGGGGTCAACAACGGTGCCTCTCTGGCCATCATCATCTTCTCCCTCTACCTGACCGTGGGCAGCTGGCCCTGGTGGGCGGCACCTATCGGCGCCATCTTCGCGGCGCTGGTGCTCTATGCCCTCTGCCGCAAACCGGGTGAGCAGGGCTATCTGTTCGTGGTGATCGGCATCGGCCTCTCCGAGTTGTTCGAGGCGCTCGGCCAGTTCGTGATGTCCACTCAGGCCCTGCTGCACCTGAGCTCCCTCTATCTGTGGAACATGGGCAGCTTTATCGCCGTTGGTTACAGCACCATCACCCCCATCGCCATCCTGTTGCTGCTGCTCTGCCCCTGGATCGTCTATCTCTCCCGCTCGCTGGCGGTGCTGCGCTTTGGCCCCGAGATGGCCAGAGGGCTTGGCGTCAACGGCGATCGGGTGCAGCTGGGCATTCTGGCCCAGGCCATTCTGGTGGCTGCGCTCGGCACCGCCATCGGCGGTCCCGTGGTCTTTATCGCCATGGCGGCCCCCATTCTTGCCTCCTGGCTGGTAAAAGACCGGGTGGTGCCGCTCTGGCTGGCGGCACTCAGCGGCGCCTTGCTGCTGCTTGCCAGCGATACCCTGGTCCGGGTACTGGCCAGCCCCCACGAGGTGGCGACCGGCATCATGACCCGCATTCTCGGCGGCCTGTTGCTGCTGTTTCTTCTTGTTAACGATCGCCAGAGGGCTGACTGATGACGCTCACCGTAAATCGCCTCCACTTCGCCTATCAGCAGACCCCCATCCTGTGGGATATCTCCTTCAGCGTGCCAAAGGGCAAGCTGGTGGGGATCGTCGGCCCCAACGGCTGCGGCAAATCGACCCTGCTCAAGCTGCTCTCCGGCCAGATGAAAGCCCAAAGTGGCGAGATCCTGCTCAAGGGCAAGCCGCTTGCCAGCTACCCCATGAAGGGGCTGGCGCGGGAGCTCGCCTATCTGCCCCAGCGGCCGACTCTGCCTGCCGGCATTCTGGTGGAGCAGCTGGTGCAGTATGGCCGTCACCCTCATCAGGGTTGGTTCAATCAGTGGGGCGAGGAGGATGCCCGTATGGTGCGTATTGCCTGCGAGCGAATGCAGCTTGAGGGGATCTGGCAGCAGAGTGCCGCGTCCCTCTCCGGCGGGCAGGCACAGCGGGCGTGGCTTGCGATGATCCTGGCGCAGGACAGCGACATGGTGCTGCTCGACGAGCCCACCAGTGCCCTCGACATCGGCCACCAGACTGAGGTGATGGAGGCGATCCATCGCATCACTGCCGAAGGCAAAACCGTGCTGCTGGTGATCCATGATCTGGCGATGGCGGCCCGCTACTGCGACGAGCTGATCGCCATCGGCAATGGCGAGATTGCCGCTATGGGCCCGGCTCGGGAGGTGGTAACCAAGGGGCTCATCGACCGGCTCTACCAGACCAGTGTCGACATTCTGCATGCCCCCGGTGACGGGGCGCCCATTATCGTGCCGCGCCGCCATGACCACGCCTGCCAATGGCGGTCGGCCAGTTGAGATTGAGCGAAACCGGCATCGGCCTGTTTCACGAACCTTCCCACCGCTGACTTGCATGCAAGCAGCACAACACAGGAGTGAGATGATGAAGCGTTTTGCCGCCCTAGCAACGGCCATCCTGATGCTGGCCGCGCCGCTGGTTCAGGCGCAGGAGATGCGTGAAGTGACCGATGCGTTTGGCCAGAAGGTACAGGTGCCGGTCAAGCCACTGAGAGTGGTGACCCTGAGCGAGTTCGATCTCGACAGTGCCCTGACCCTGGGGCTGACCCCCATCGGTGCCGTCAATGGTCGTGGCCAGCCCACCATGCCACGTTACCTGCTGGAGAAAGGGGTCAGCGACATCAAGGTGATCGGCGATCTCGACAGCCCCAATCTGGAGTCGCTGATTGCGCTGGAGCCCGACCTTATCCTGACCGGCCAGACCCGTCCCGAGCTGCTGACCCTGCTGGGTGAAATCGCGCCGACCGTGGTCACCGGCAAGTGGGGCGAACCGTGGCAGGATATGTTCCGCCGCACCGCTCATACCCTCAACCGTGACAAGGAGGGGGAGGCTTTCCTCAAGCGTTATGAAGAGCGGTTGGCAGAGGCGCGCAGCAAGCTGGCAGACCATCAGGGGGAGAGCATCAGCATAGTGCGCTGGAACCCCAAGGGGCCGAGCTTCATGTATCAGGGCACCTTTGCCAGCAGCGTGGTGGAGTCGATGGGGTTGGTACGCCCAAGCAAGCAGCAGGGTACCGGCGCCCCTCACTCGCCGCCCCTGAGTCTTGAGTCCCTCAATCTGCTGGATGCCGACTGGCTGGTGATCGGTACCCTGAGCGCTACCGGCGATGCGGTCGATGCCATGCGTCAGGCGGAGCAGACTCCGGCGTTCCAGCAGCTGCCGGTGATCAAGGCCAAGCGCTTTGGCGCCGTGGACGGGTCGCTCTGGACCTCCAGCGGTGGCCCGCAGGCGGCATTGCAGGTAATTGCAGATGTGGAGCAGTTGCTGGCAACCCGCAGCTGAGTAGCCATTGCACAGCTGGGGTTGATCAAAAAATTGGCCAAGAGATAGAGGGAGGCCGATGCCTCCCTCTTTGCTTATCCGCGCGGCCCGGAGCGAGCCGGGCATTTACTGCGGCTGGATTTGGGTGATGGTGAGCTTGCCACCCGGGTTCTCGGCGTGAAAACGCACCGCATCCCCCACCTTCAGATCCTTGACTAGGGTCGGATCCGCTACCCGAAACACCATGGTCATGGCGGGCATCTTGAGGTTATCGATGGCCTCGTGTTTGATGCCGACCTTGCCGTTGGCCGCATCGATGCGAGTGATGACCCCCTTGGTCATCATCATGTCGCCCATCTCGTTCATGCCCGCCATTTGCACCATCTGGCTCATGTCGTGGCCCTGATGGTTCATCATCTCGGCAGCCTGCAGGCTGGTGTGGGTAGCGAGGCCCATCAGCAGGGTCAGTGTCAGCGTCTTGTAGTTCATCCTGGTTTCCTTGTTTAGCTTATGGAGTTGCAACGGGGTTGCTGTTTGTCCGGTTGAAAATGATCTGTTCATCAGAGTGATGACTCCTGCTGATCCGCGGAGGTCAGCTGCTGCAGGCTTCGGCTGCGCCACAGATAGTAGGCTGCTGGCAGTACCAAAAGGGTCAGTACCAGCGCGCTCACCATGCCGCCAATCATGGGGGCGGCGATGCGCTGCATCACCTCGGAGCCGGTGCCGTGGCTCCACATGATGGGCAGCAGGCCGGCGATAATGGTCACCACCGTCATCATCTTGGGACGCAGGCGCAGGGCGGCGCCGTGGATCACCGCCCGGTGCAGCCCCGCCTTGTCCGGCTTGCCGCAGGCCACGAGGTCATCCCAGGCGTGGTTGAGGTAGACCAGCATCAGGACGCCGGTCTCGACCGCCACCCCGGCCAGGGCGATAAAGCCCACTCCCACCGCCACTGAGAGGTTGAAATCCAGCAGCCAGAGGGTCCAGATCCCGCCCACCACCGCCAGCGGCAAGGTGGTGAGAATGAGCAGTACCTCCTGAGCGCGGCGAAACGCCAGATAGAGCAGCAGCACGATAATGGCGACCGTGAGCGGAACCACGTAGGCGAGTCGCGCCTTGGCCCGTTCCATGTACTCGTATTGGCCAGACCAGGTGAGGGCGTAGCCCGCCGGTAGCACCAGCTGCTTGCCCACTTCGGCCTTGGCCTCATCGACGAACGAGCCGATATCGCGACCGCGAATATCGACGTAGACCCAACCGTTGAGGCGCGCGTTTTCACTGCGCAGCATGGGGGCCTCGTCGCTGATGTAAACCCGAGCCACGTCCGCCAGCGCGATGCGCGCGCCACTCGGGGTGACCAGCGGCAGTATCTCGAGGCTCGCCACCGAATCGCGATAGCTCTGGGGATAGCGCAGGTTGATGGGGTAACGCTCGCGCCCCTCGATGGTCTGGCCCACCTCCATGCCGCCCACCGCAGTGGCGAGCACCGCCTGCACGTCTGCGATGTTGAGGCCGTAGCGGGCCGCTTTCAGCCGGTCGATATCCACCTTCACGTAGCGGCCACCGGCCACCCGCTCGGCGTAGACCGATGAGGCGCCCTCCACCTTGCCAACGATCTGTTCCAGCTGCTGGCCGAGCTGCTGGATCACCTTGAGATCGGGCCCTGCTATCTTGATGCCGACCGGGGTTTTGATGCCGGTGGCCAGCATGTCGATGCGGGTCTTGATGGGGGGCACCCAGGCGTTGGTGAGGCCTGGGAAGCGGATAAGGGAGTCGAGCTCTTCTTTCAGCTTCTCCGGGGTCATGCCGGGTCGCCACTGATCGCGGGGCTTGAGCTGGATGCTGGTCTCCATCATCACCAGATCGGCGGGGTCTGTGGCCGATTCGGCGCGACCCGCCTTGCCGAACACGTTCTGCACCTCGGGCACGGTGCGAATGAGCTTGTCGGTCTGCTGCAAAATCTCCCGCGCCTTGCCCACCGAGATATTGGCCGCGGTGGTGGGCATATACATGATGTCCCCCTCATCGAGCGGCGGTATGAACTCGGAGCCCAGATACTTGAGCGGCCAGAAGCCCGCCACCGTCACCACGGCGGCGATGGCCAGAGTGGTTTTCGGACGAGCCAGCACGGCCTTGAGCAGTGGCACGTAGCCCTGACTCAACCAGCGGTTGAGCGGGTTGGCCTGCTCCGCCAGCACCTTGCCACGGATGAAGTAGCCCATGATCACCGGCACCAGCGTGATGGCGAGCCCGGCCGCCGCCGCCATGGCGTAGGTCTTGGTGTAGGCGAGCGGGTGGAACATCCGCCCCTCCTGCGCCTCCAGCGCGAACACCGGCAGGAAGCTGATGGTGATGATCAGCAGGGAGAAGAAGATGGCGGGCCCCACCTCGATGCTCGCCTCGGTGATGATGCGCCAGCGGTTCTTGTCGGTGAGCGCCTCCCGCTCCATATGCTTGTGGACGTTCTCGATCATCACGATGGCGCCATCCACCATGGCGCCGATGGCGATAGCGATGCCCCCCAGCGACATGATGTTGGCGTTGATCCCCTGCAGGTGCATCACGATGAAGGCGGTCAGGATGGCGATGGGCAAGGAGATGACCACCACCAGCGACGAGCGCAGGTGGAACAGGAAGGCGAGGCAGACCAGCACCACCACTGCGAACTCCTCCACCAGCTTGCCGGAGAGGTTGTCGATGGCGCGCTGGATAAGGTCGGAGCGGTCGTAGACGGTGACCACCTCCACCCCCTCGGGCAGGCTGCTCTTCAGCTGGGCGAGCCGCGCCTTGACCCCGTCTATGGTGTGCTGGGCATTCTCGCCATAGCGCATGACGATAATGCCGCCCACAACTTCCCCTTCGCCGTTGAGCTCGGCCAGACCGCGCCGGCTCTGGGGGCCGGTGACTACATCCGCCACGTCACCCAGCAGCAGCGGGGCGCCGCGCACATTGGTGCCGAGCGGGATCTGCTTCAGATCCTCCACGCTCTTCAGATAGCCATTAGAGCGCACCATGTACTCCGCTTCCGCCATCTCGATGACGGAGGCGCCGGTCTCCTGATTGCCCTGCTTGATAGCGGTCTCGATAAGGGAGAGCGGGATGCCGTAGGCGCGCAGCTTGTCCGGGTCGACCCGCACCTGATACTGGCGCACCATGCCGCCGACGGTGGCGACTTCGGAAACCCCGTCCACCGTCTGCAGCTCGTACTTGAGGAACCAGTTCTGCAGCGAGGTGAGTTGGCTGAGGTCGTGCTTGCCGGTTTTGTCTACCAGCGCGTACTGGTAGACCCAGCCCACCCCGGTGGCATCGGGGCCGAGCTGGGGACGGGCGGAAACGGGCAGGTTGGGGGCAACCTGGCTCAAATATTCCAGCACCCGGGCGCGGGCCCAGTAGAGGTCGGTGTTGTCGTCAAACAGTACATAGACGAAGGAGTCGCCGAAGAAGGAGTAGCCACGCACCGTGGTGGCCCCCGGCACCGCCAGCATGGCGGTGGTGAGCGGGTAGGTGACCTGATCCTCAACTACTTGGGGCGCCTGGCCCGGATAGGAGGTCTTGATGATCACCTGTACGTCGGAGAGATCTGGCAGGGCATCCACCGGAGTCTGTTTGAGCGACCAGAGTCCCCAGGCGGTGAGCATGAGGGTCAACAGCAGCACCAGAAAGCGGTTGCCGATGGACCAGCGAATAATCGACGGGATCATGGTTTTGCTCCTTGCTCATTTTGTGCAGAGAGCTGAGCCTGTTTGTTGGCAACGTAGCGAATGATGGAAGGGATCATGACTTCTTCTCCATCTCGGGCATCGCCATCTGATGCTGGCTATGGTCCATGCCTTCCATCTTCTCCATCTCATCCGTTGCTGGCTTGGCTGTGTCGCCGCTTGTCGGCGCTTGCTCCTGATGGATGGTGATGATGCGGTACTCATCCCCCTCCTGCATCACTTGCAGATGGAGGGTCTGCCCTTCGGTGAGCTTGCTGATGTCGACCCCTTCGGCAACGCAGAACTCCATCTCCATAGCGGGCCACTGCCACTCGGGGATGGGCTGGTGGGAGACCATCAGGGTGCGGTTGGCCAGATCGATGCTTTCAACCTCGCCCAGGGTCCACACCTGAGCGGGGCGTACCGCCGTCATGCGCTGGAAGTCAGAATCGATGGCCGATTCCGAGTCGAGCAGGAACTGGGCCGAGCTGACGATGTTATCCCCAGCCTCTACCCCAGCCTTGATGGCCACCTTGTCGCCAAACTGAGGGCCCAGAGTGACGGCCACAGACTTGAAGCTGCCATCCCCCAGTGCCAGCACCAGCCGGTCCTGGCTGCCGGTACGGATCACCGCTTCGCTCGGCACCACCAGTTGCGGCTCTCCCTTGCCCGCCTGAATGGTCACCTTGGCGAACATGTTGGGTTTCAAAAACTCGTCCGGGTTGGCAAAGCGCAGCCGTACCTTGAGGGTGCGGGTGGTGGCATCCAGAGTCGGGTAGAGGTAATCGACCCGGCCCTGCCAGTGGCGGCCGGGGGCATAGTCGAGGGTCATGGTGACCGGATCGCCCACCTTCAGCTGGGCGGCCTGGCGTTCGAACACCTCGGCGCTCACCCACACCTGCTTGAGGGTGCTGATGTTAAAGAGGGCCGCTGCGGGCTCCACATACTGGCCTTCGCGCACCTTTAGCTCGGAGACATAGCCGCTGCTCGGGGCATAGATACGCACCGTCTCCTGCACCTGGCGGGTGCGCTTGAGGGCCACAATCTGATCCGCCGGCACCTGCAGGGACTTGAGCTTGCCCTCGGCGGCGCGCAGCAGCAGCGGGTTGGCAGTGTTGAGGGCGAGCAGGTACTCGTGCTGGGCGTTGACCAGATCCGGGGCGTATAGCTCGTAAATCAGGCTCCCCTTGCTCACCTGCTGCCCCTCGCTCTTGATAGCGAGGGTGCGGATCCAGCCTGCCATGCGGGCGTTGACGGCTTCCAGCTTGTCCTCGTCATAGCCGACGTAGCCTACCGTCTCGATCTGCTGGTGGATGGGAAGCTTCTCCACCTTGGCCAGCCGCACCCCCAGGTTCTGCTGGATCTCGGGGCTGATGGTGACTGTGCCGGGTGAGCCGCCCTGTTTTTCCTCATAGACGGGGATAAAGTCCATCCCCATGTTGTCCTTGGCGGGGGCATCGCGCTTGTCGCGCGGATCCATGGGGTTGACCCAGTAGAGCGGCGTCTTCTCCTTGGCCGCGGTGCCAGTGGTGGTCTGTTTGGCGGCCCAGTAGCCGCCACCGGCGCCGAGGGCCAGCAGCAGGGCCGATACCAGCAGTTTCTGGCTCATCGCACACCTCCACTTAGTGGCTGGGTGGCAAGGTTTTTGGCGGCGATAAGGCCGGTAACAGGGGCAAGTGACATCATATCTCTTCTCTTGTGCACGCCGCCGGACGGGAGATGGACAAGGCATCACCCGAGGGATTGGCGGCAAACGGGGCGCAGCTGTATCAGCGCGCACGGCTCCCTGTGAGCGGGCCGGTTTGGCCGGGGCACAGGGTCAGGCAAGGCGGCAGGATACGGGCAAGCTGAGGCTTGCCGCTGCCGCAAGAGAAGATCTTTCTAGTGGCGCAGCACCGACAACATCAGGTGTCGGCGTGGCCAGGAGGGGGGATGGGTACCGCGGGATCGCAGGAAGGGATCCCGCAACCAGTTATCAAGCAGTGACGCTGCGACGTTGCTGCCAAGCAGCAGGGGGAAGATCAGCAGGGCGACGAGTACACCCAGTAGAGCCATCGCGCCGAAGGAGAGGACATTGACGCCGGTCTGCATCTGGCACTCATCGCCCATGGCTGACCCATCGTCCCCCCGATGGCAGGAGAGGGTCATGCTATCACCCGGGTGACCCATGGTGGCCATTGCATGAGAGATCTCGCCATCCGCCATCGCCATGGATGAATCGAACATCACCATTGGCAGGGGGCTGTTTTGGGTTGTCTCGGGGGAGAGGGGAGAAGCATGCCAGCTGATGCAGAGAGTCAGATTGCACACGAGCAGCAGCGCCAGCAACAGCCGGGCCAGTACAACGCAGGGCAATCTTGCAGCAAGCTGGATGAGTGACAAACTGGATATCCTTCTGGATCAGATGGTTGGACTGTAAACCTTGCCACAGGGATAAGGTCAAGGTTCGCTCACAGGCACCATGAGGGGGGAAGAGATAAAAAATACCCCCGCAGGTGCGGGGGTAGGGGTTATCAGTGAACAGGCTCGCTCTTACTGCTTCGCGCCTTTTTCCGAGCCTCGCATGATGAGGCGGAAGAAGAGCGGGATAAAGAAGATGGCGATAAAGGTCGCGGCCAGCATGCCGCCGATGACCGGCCAGCCGAGGGCATGACGGCTCGCCGCACCGGCGCCGCTGGAGGTGACCAGTGGCACACAGCCGAGGATAAAGGCGAGCGAGGTCATGACGATGGGGCGAAAACGCAGGCGCGCCGCCTCCAGTGCCGACTCGATGAGGCTCATCCCCTCCTCGTGCTTCATCACCGCGAACTCCACGATCAGGATGGCGTTCTTGGCCGCCAGCCCGACCAGAGTCACCAGACCGATCTGGAAGTAGACGTTATTGGTGAGACCCACCAGCCAGGTGGCCAGCAGAGCGCCGAACAGGGCGAACGGCACGGCGGTGATCACCGCAAAGGGCAGGCTCCAGCGCTCATACTGGGCGGCCAGAATGAGGAATATCATCACGATGCCGAAGCCAAAGGCCATGCCTGCACTGCCGGCGGCCGCCTTCTCCTGATAGGCGGAGCCGGTCCACTCCAGCTTGGCGTCGTTGCCAAGGGTGTTGTTGGCCACCTCTTCCAGTGCTGCGATGGCCTGACCCGAGCTGTAGCCCGGCGCCGGTTGCGCCATGATCTTGGCCGCCTGGAAGATGTTGAAGCGCTCGACTAGCTCGGGGCCGGTGGCGTCACGCACTGTGACCAGACTGCTCAGCGGGATCATCTCCCCCTTGTTGGAGCGGACATAGACATTGCGAATGTCGCTCTTCTTGGCGCGGTAGTCTGCCTCGGACTGCAACTGTACCCGGTAGGTACGGCCGAACTGGTTGAAGTCGTTGACATAGACCTGACCAAAGGTGGCCTGCATGGTGTCGAACACCGCGTTGATGGGCAGCCCCAGCGCCTTGGCCTTCTCCCGATCCAGGTCGAGATAGACCTGCGGCACGTTGGCGCGATAGGTGGTGGTCACGCTGGCAAACTCGGGGCGCTCCTTGGCCGCTTCGAGGAAGCGCTGCACTTCGGCCGAGAACTCCTGGGCATTGCCCGAGCCGCGGTTTTGCAGATACCCCTCAAGGCCGCCGGTGGTGGACATCCCCTGAATGGGCGGCGGGTTGAAGGAGGCGACAAAACCGTCCGCCAGCCCCATCATGCTCATCCCCTGCAGGGTCTTGGCCAGCGAAAAGGAGTCGGCGCCCGCCTCTTTGCGCTCGCTCCAGTCCTTCAGGGTAATGAAGGTGAGGCCGCTGTTGCTGACGATGGCGCTGGAGAGGATGTCAAAGCCCGAGAAGGTGATGACATCCTTCACGTTGGGGTTGGCCATGGCGATCTTGTCGAACTGGTTGGCGACCGCCTGGGTACGGGTCATGGCGGCGGCATCCGGCAGCATCACTGCGGAGATGAGGTAACCCTGATCTTCGTTCGGTACCAGCTCGCCCGGCACCTTGAGGAAGAGGCCGTAGATGGAGAGCAGCAGCACTGCGATGATGCCAAAGGCCACGGCCACCCGGCGGTTGAGGAAGGCCACGCCACGCACATAACCACGGGTCAGCTGATCAAACTTGTCGTTGAACCAGACGAAGAAACGGGCCGGTTTGTGGTGCCCCTCTTTGAGCAACACGGCGCAGAGAGCCGGGGAGAGAGTCAGTGCCACCAGACCGGAGATGGCCACCGACACGGCAACCGTGATGGCGAACTGCTTGTACATCACCCCCGTCATACCGCCCATAAAGGCGACCGGCAGGAATACGGCGCAGAGCACCAGCACGATAGCGACCACCGGGCCGGAGACCTCCTGCATGGCGAGAATGGCCGCCTCTTTGGGCGAACACTTCTTCTCCTGCATGATCCGCTCGACGTTCTCCAGCACCACGATGGCGTCATCCACCACGATACCTATGGCGAGCACCATGCCGAACAGGGTGAGCAGGTTGATGGAGAAGCCCAGTACCAGCATGCCGGCGAAGGTACCGATGAGCGATACCGGCACCGCGATGCAGGGGATCAGGGTGGCGCGGAAGTTCTGCAGGAACAGATAGACCACCACGAATACCAGCACGATCGCCTCGAACAGGGTGTAGACCACCTCCTCGATGGAGATCTTCACGAACTCGGTGGTGTCGTAGGGGATCTGGTACTCCACATCCTGCGGGAAGCGGGCCTTGAGCCGTTCCATGGTGTCGTGCACCGCACCGGCTACCGCCACGGCGTTGGCGCCCGGTTGCAGGTAGGTTGCGATACCGATGGCCGGTTTGCCGTTGGCTCGGGCCAGGACGTCATAATCCTTGCCGCCGAGCTCGACCCGCGCCACATCCTTCACCCGGATCTTCGAGCCGTCAGGCATGGAGCGAACGATGATGTTTTCGAACTCCTTGACGTCCTCGAGGCGTCCCTTGGTCTGCACCGTGTAGGTGAAATCGACCGGAGCCGAGGTAGGCTGGGCGCCGATCTTGCCTGCCGCAAACTGGGTATTCTGTTCTCTAATGGCGCCGATCACATCGCTCGGGGTGAGTTCGAGCTGGGCCAGTCGATCCGGCCGCAGCCAGATGCGCATGGCGTAGTCGGTACCGCCAAACAAGGTGGTATCACCGATGCCGGGAATCCGCTTGAGCTCGTCAATGATGTTGAGCAGGGCGTAGTTCGAGAGATAAGTGGTATCAAACGAGCCGTTCGGCGATTGCAAAGTCACCACCTGCAGGATGGCGGTGGACTTCTTCTTGACCGTGACCCCCTGCTTTTTCACCTCTTCCGGCAGCTGGGCCATGGCGGCCGAGACCCGGTTGTTGACGTTGATGGTGGCCTGATCCGGGTCGGTGCCGATCTCGAAGTAGACGTTGAGGTTCATCTGACCGTTGGAGGCAGAACCCGACTGCATGTAGATCATCTGCTCCACGCCGTTGATCTGCTGCTCAAGCGGCGCGGCAACGGTCTGGGAGATCACCTCCGGGGTAGCGCCCGGATAGAAGGCGGTCACCGAGACCACCGGCGGGGTGATCTGCGGGTACTGCTCGATGGGCAGCGATCGCATCGCCGCCAGTCCACCCAGCACGATAATGATCGAAATCACGCTGGCGAAGATGGGGCGTTCGATAAAGAACTTGGAAAACATGCGAACTCCTTACTTGGCCGCGGACTGTCGAACCAGCTTGGCACTGATGGCCTGCATCTCTTCGGCAGAGACCGGCTTGACCACGCTGCCGGGGCGGGCCTTCATCAGCCCCTCGACGATGTAGTGCTCGCCCGGCTCAAGACCGCTGTCGATCAGCACGCCATCGGCAACCACGGCCCCCAGCTTGACCGGACGGGGAACGACCTTGTTGTCGGCATCCACCACCATCACCATGCGGTCAGCCTGGGACTGAACGATGGCGCGCGGCGGCACCACGATGGCGTTTTTGCGGGTGCCCAGATCGATGGTCATGCGCACGAACTGGCCCGGCATCAGCACGCCATTTTTGTTGTCGAAGATGGCGCGGGCACGGATGGTGCCGGTCTGCGGATCGACCCGGTTGTCGGAGAAGTTGAGCTTGCCCGCCTCGGGATAGACGGAGCCGTCAGCCAGACGGATGTGGGTGCGCCAGTTGGTGGCATCCTTGGATTCGATCAACCCTTTTTTCACCGAGTTTTCGAAGTTGAGGCGATCCTGCTCCGAGTAGGAGAAGTTGACGTAGAGCGGGTTGTACTGGGTGATGGTGGTCAGCAGGCTGCTGTCGCCACTGGTGGAGATAAGGCTCCCCTCGGACTGGGAGCTCTTGCTCGCCATGCCGTCGATGGGAGCGGTCACCTCGGTGTAGCTGAGGTTGAGTTCGGCCTCTTTGACCTTGGCCTGAACGGCCTGCAGACTGGCGACGGCCGCCTCGTAGTTGGCGAGGGTATCGTCATAATCCTTGCGGCTCACCACCTGACGCTTGAAGAGCGGGATGATGCGATCCCGATCGGCGCGCGCCTTGTTGAGACGGGCCTGCTCCTGGGCAAGTGCACCCTTGGCCTGTTCGAGGGCCACCTTGTAGGGCTCGGGGTCGATGAGGAACAGCTGCTGACCTGCGGTAACCGGCTGGCCCTCGACATAGGTGCGCTTGAGCAGAATGCCGCTCACCCGCGAACGCACTTCAATTTCACGAAAACCGGCGGTCTCGCCCACCATCTCGGTGGTGAGCGGCACATCGGTCAGGGTCACTTCATTGACCACGACAGGGAAGGCCGGAACACTCTGGGCCGCCGGGGTGGATTCACCGCCACAACCGCTCAGTCCGCCGATCAGTGCCAGAGTCAGCAGGGCGCGCTTGAGCGGGGCATCTGCACCTGCCCTGCCAATCTCTTTGCTGGCACCATAGCGGCGAGGGTGTCCGGTATTTTTCTCCATCTGGATCATTAACGTCATGATAAAAAACAGCTTCTCTTGGGGTGGAAGGGCGATGATAGGCGGGCAACCTTGAACCGAACCTTCTCAAGGGGACAATTTGTCCCCCAGTGACGAGGTTTCGTGCTGTTTTGATGGAAAAAGAGGGCGTTAGCTGCGCCGGTCGAGCGCGGCCAGCAGCATGGCACTACTGTGGTGGGGGCGGTAACCGTTGAGGGCAGCAAGTCGTTCGCTGGTGTGGCCGTGGCCAACCAGACGCCCTGCTTTCAGCTCGATCAGGGTAGTGAAGTTGCGTCTGACAAATTCGGCGTCGTGACTGATGGCCACTATGGTGGTGCCCTTCGCCCGCTCGCTGGCCAGCCAGCGTTCCAGAATGGCCAGCCAGCGGGGATCGAAATCCCGGCTCGGCTCGTCGAGCAGCAGCAAGGCGGGCTGCATGGCATGGAGGCAGGCCACCGCCACCATGCGCCGCTGACCGGCATCGAGATCGAGTGGATGGGAGGCCGCCCACGTTGTCAGCTCGCACTCTTCCAGCGCGGTGGCGACCCGCAGCCGGATCTCCTCGCGCGGCAGTGTCTGCAGGCGCAGGCCAAAGGCGATTTCATCCTCGACCCGGCTGTGAAACAGCTGACGCTCCGACTCCTGAAACAGAAAGCCGATCTGACTGGCACGGGCCAGTGCCCGCTGCTTGCAGAGCGCCTGTTGTTGCCAGCTCACCGTGCCCGAGGTGGGGGCCAGCAGACCCGCCGCCAGTCGCAGCAGGGTTGACTTGCCTGCGCCGTTATCCCCGACGATGGCGACCTGTTCCCCACTGGCAATTTGCAATGTGATGTCGTGCAGGCAGGGATTGTCCGGTGCCCATGAGAAGCAGAGGTGATCAAAGCTCAGCATAAAACTCCCGCAACATGGCCAAGGGGTAGGGGTGATGGCGCGGGTCGCGCACCTGTAGCGTCTCGCGCAGGGAGTCCGGCAGGATCACCCGCCCGGGCAGATGGGTCAGCACCTCGCCGAGCTCACCGCAGGCCAGCTGGCGGCCATGGTCGAGCAGCAGGAATCGCTCGCAGAAGTGAGCGGCCGGAAAAAGCCGCTGCTCCAGCAAGATGACGCTGCAGCCGCTTTCCTCGCTGTAGCGGCGGATCTGCCGCAGCATGGTTTGGGTTGCCGCCGGGGTCAGACGGCTGAAGGCCTGATCGAGGATCAAGAGCTTGGGAGCCATCGCCAGGGCACAGGCCAGCACCACGCGCTGTGCCTCGCCTCCCGACAGGTCGAGGGGATGGCGGGCTGCCAGCGCCTCGCAGTGGCAGAGCGCCATGGCATCGGATACCCGCCGGCTGACCTCATCGGGTGGCAATCCGAGATTGGCCGGGCCAAACGCCACCTCGTCGACGACCGAAAAGCAGCAGCCGGAAAATTGCAGATAAGGGGATTGCTGTACCCACTGGCGCGTAGCCGCATGGTGATTGAGCTGGCCGCTATCATGGGACTGCCCGAGAATGACGCCCTCTCCCGCCAGCGTGTCGAGGTGCAGCTGGGACCAGCCTCCCGCCAGCAGCTGGGCCAGCAGGGATTTGCCTGCCCCGTTGCCACCCAGGATGGCCAGCCAATCGCCCTCTTTCAGCTCGATATCGAGTGGGCCCAGTTGAAAGTGGTCAGGGTGGGCCGCATGGCCGATGGTCACCCCTTGCAGCGAGATCATGGCCACCACCTCCAGACAATCTCCAGCACTACCAGCAACAGCAACAGATAGCGCAGTAGCGGCTCATAACGTTGCTGCGAGATCTCCGTCATGCGGGTGCGAGTCGGTTGGCTGCGAAAGCCGCGCAGATCCAGCGCCATGCTGCGGGTGGCCAGCTCGCTCAATGCCTGCCCGACCAGCGGCGAGAGCAGCGGAAGCGTGGCCTTGAGCCGGGCCAGCGGATTGCCGTCAAAGGGTACGCCGCGGGCTAGCTGGGCCTCCCTGATAGCGCGCAGCTGGTGGCCGAGCTGCTCTTTGAGCAGCAGCGGGCCGCAGCAGAGGTAGGAGAGGGCAATGGGCAGCCGGCTGGCAAAGAGCGCATGAACAAACCGCTCGGTCGAGACCGCCCAGAGCCAGAGCTGGGCGCTGGCCAGACAGGCGAGCAGCCGGCACCAGAGGGGCAGAATGGGAAACGCTTCGCTGGCTGGAACCGCTGGCATGCCGAGCAGGATCCGCAACCAGGGGCCGTGCACCAGATAGAGCCCCAGCCCCAGCGGCAGCATTACCGCCAGCACCAGCTTGAGCCGGGCGCGGGCACCCGGCAGCAGCACCAGGACGAGCAGCGGCAGCAGGCTCCAGCCCCATAGCCAGGGGGGCGGCAGCACGCTGGCCGTGACCGAAAACCAGAGCCAGAGTGCGAGGGAGGTAAACGGGTGCATCAGCGCACGGCGGCCATCTGCGGGAAGTGGCGCAGGGTGCGCTGCGGCAGGCGGCGTACCAGCCCCCAGGCGATCAGCACGGTCAGCAGCTTGTCCAGCAGGTTGGTACCCAGCACTGTGACGGCGACCGACTCCTGCAGATCGCTCCCCATGGCGTGCAGGTAGGCAACCACAAAATCAGCACCGCTGCCGGTGGCGCCACCAAACAGGTAGGAGCGGATGGGAATGGCCACCAGGGTGAGCGCCAGGGTGATCACCACGCTGCTCACTACCACCTTGGGCAGATTGTTGAACCAGCCGGCCCGCGCCAGCAGACCGGCACTGAGGCCAATCATCATGGCGACCGGGGCAAAGGCCGCGGCGATGGGGCCGGTGAGCAGGCCCCACAGCAGGTTGGTGAGCAGACCGGTAGCGATCGCCATCCAGGGGCCCGCCAGAATGGCGCAGAGCACAGTCCCGATGGAGTCGAGGAAGATGGGCAGCTTGAGCATGGAGACGGCCTGTCCCGCTACCATGTTGATGGCGATGCAGATGACCATAAAAGCCAGGTTGTAGCTGGAGAGTTTACTGACGGACATAGTGATCCTCACAAGGTTCTGGGGGTAATGAGCAGCTCTTCATAACCGGATTGGGGGCAGGGGTCACGGCCAAAACGGTACGCCTCCAGCTCTCCGACTACCAGCTCGAGGGTGGTGCGCACTCGGCAACCTTGCAGCACGTGGCCGCCGCGCATCAATCCCTGTTCGTCAGAGATGGAGAGATGCAGGTGTTCGCACTCCGGATCCAGGGTGCCGCCAAGGGCGATCACCTCGAAGGCCCCCTCCAGCAGGGTGCCATCGGGCTGGGCGGCATAGCGCAGGTTGGCGTGGGTCAGGCTGCCGACCGCCCCGGCGATCCAGGCTGCTTGCAGACCGTGTCGGGCCATATGGGCGCGCAATCCGGCGATAAGATCCTCCCCCGGCAGCAGGCGCAGGGCCAGAAAACGGGCGGGGGAGAGAGGAAGGTGAGTTGGGGTCACTGCTGGCACTCCTTGCTGCAAAAAGAAGGTGCCCTGAGGCACCTTGTCTGGATAGGCTGTTTACGCCCTTTTATCGCAGGCAACCGCGAGCCGCTTCACAGTTTGGCGATATCATTGCGGCATCCGGCGCCACATCAGGCGAAGCAGGCCCAGATGGGGGCGTGGTCGGAGGGTTTCTCGATACCGCGCAGCTCGTAGTCGATGCCGGTCTCGGTCACCTTGTCCTTGAGAGCATCGGAGGCCATGATGAGGTCGATGCGCAGGCCCCGGTTCTCGTCAAAGCCCTTGGAGCGGTAGTCAAACCAGGAGAAACGCTCGCACTCGGTGGGGTTGGCGGCGCGGAAGGTGTCGGTCAGGCCGAACCCTTTCAGTCGCTCCATCCACTCCCGCTCGATGGGCAGGAAGGAGCACTTGCCATCCCGCAGCCAGCGCTTGCGGTTCGCTTCGCCGATGCCGATGTCGAGATCGGTGGGGGAGATATTCATATCCCCGATCAGCACCAGTTGGTCATCCGGGGTGTGGTTGGTCTCCAGATAGTGCTGCAGATCCTCGTAGAACTTCTGCTTGGCCGGGAACTTGGTCTCGTGATCCTGACTTTCACCCTGCGGGAAGTAGCCGTTCATCACCTTGATGAGGGAGCCATCTTCGCGCTCGAAGGTAGCCATGATCATCCGGCGCTGGGCCTCTTCGTCGTCGGTGGGGAAGCCTTTCTCCACCTTGACCGGCTTCTGCTTGCTCATGATGGCCACCCCGTAGTGGGCCTTCTGGCCGTGAAACTCCACGTGATAGCCCATGGCCTCCACATCGGCCAGCGGGAAGGCTTCATCGTGCACCTTGATCTCCTGCAGGCCGATCACATCGGGCTGGTGCTTGTCGATGATGGCTTGCAGCTGGTGCAGGCGGGCACGCAGGCCGTTGATATTGAAAGAGATGATCTTCATGTCCGGGATGCTCATGTCATTTTTATAAGTCGCTATTGGACTAGGAATCGGCGGTGGATGCAAGTTCGGGGGATGTGACTGGCGCAGCTGCTCGGTAACCTGTTCATGAGCTGTCGCGAGAGGCTGTCAGCAAGGTGAAGCGCAGCGCAGGAACCGGAGCGTATAGATATACGTGAGGATTCCGAGCAGCACATGAGCCTTGATCACGGCCTCGCAGCAAGATCGTGGACAGGTTGTCAGCGGGTCATCTTCTTGACAAACACCACCACAAACAGTGCCAGCGTGAAGCTGCCGGTGAAGGCCTCGAAGGCGGCAAAGAGGCGCGAGAGGCCGATGGGGGTGAAGTCGCCGTAGCCCAGGGTGGTGAAGGTGACCACGCTGTAGTAGAGGCACTCCAGCAGAAAGATGGCGTTCTGCTCGAAGGGGGCGCCCGGGTGATAGGCGAGATGGTTGCCGTTGAAGCTCAGGCCAAAGAAGAAGTAGAAGATGCTGCAGATAAAGATGAGCAGCAGGGAGAAGAGCACCACCCGCATCGGGGCTTCACCGTAACCGCAGAAGAGATCGACTATCCATGAGGTGAAGCGCTGACTCGACCAGAACGGCAGTTGCAGCCGGCGCATGGTGAGCTCCTGCTGGATATAGTTGCCGGACATGGTGAAGATCCCCTGCGCCTCCGAGGCTTTGCGCAGATCCCGGTAGGTCTCTTCGGCCTCCTTGAACCAGACCCGGGCCTGCTCGGGATCCCGCTCGCGACGCCCCTTGCGATCCTGCATCACCCGTTTGCCGGTCTGCATGTTGTCGAGTCGGGTATTGTGCCAGCGAATGCCGAGCAGGTTGACGTCATCAAGGATGGCGCAGTGCAGGTTGGCATCGCTGAGATCGGCCTTCATCAGGCTTCCCCCCTTCATGCGCAGGCCGTAGAGGTGGCCACCCCGCAGGTTGGCGCGATAGAGGTTGCACTGCTCCAGCAAAAATCCCTGTTTGGACCCCTTGTTGACCAGATTGAGACCGGCCAGATTGGCGCGGGACAGCTGCAAACCGTGGCAGAGGCCGCCAGCGCGGACATACTGCTCAAGCGCCTCTGCGGTGTGGGGATCCTGTTTATTGGTATGCGGGTCGTGCCAGTGGCAGAGATCGTGCTCGCCAGCCTCCTCGTTGCAGTGGCGACCATCGGCCACCAGATAACGACATATCGCCATCCTTGTTTCCCCTCTGCTGCCAGTCTGGTTTCAGCATAGGCGCCCCGAGGGGAGTGCGGGGTCAGCTGAACTGGTTGAACTCCTGACGCAGCTTGCGAAAACGATCCTGTTGGGCGGGGTTGAGGGGGATGCCGTCGAGCATGTCCAGAGTGTCCTTGCACTCGGTACCAAACTCCGGGCTCTTGCGGTTTTTCTGCATCAGTTGCAGCAGCACCTGGATCTTGTTGAGGGCGGCACCGGTATTGGCTGGCGCCCGACGCAGCGCCTCGCGAAAGTGACCGAGCGCCTGCTCCAGCTCGCCCGCCTGATAGGCCTTGATGCCGAGTTCGTTGAGCTGCTGGTAGCGCTGACGGCGCTCGAGCACCGTCTTGTCATCCCGGGTCGCCTGAATACAGGTGGTGAGCAGGTGATCCTCATCCTCGGCCAGCAGGCTTTGCAGACTCTCGGCATATTCGAACTCGCCGAGTTGATAGAGGGCGAGGATGGTCTCCCCGAGCAGGGTCGGGGGCATGGTGGCCGGTTCGTCGAGCCAGTTCTGGTTGGCGCGATAGAGCATCTTCTTGCCCTTTAGCAGCTCTCCCAGCGCAATCTGCACCCGCGCCTGACAGATCTGCTCGAACACCGGGTAGTTGAACTCCGACATCATCAGCGAATCGCGGATGCGCGACAGGGCCGAGTTGACCTGCTTTTGCAGGTTGGCGATGTGGTAGCTGTCGTTGCTGTTGAGGGCGTAGAGGGTCAGGGTCTGGATATAGGCCCCCAGATAGTGGGGGGTGCGGTGAATCGAGTTGCGCGACAGATCGATGAGAGAGAGCAGTACATCCTTGGCCTGAGCGTAATCGTGGCGCAGCAGGCACACCTCGGCCAATCGGCGAGCCAGCTGGACTGACTGGGGCGAGATGTCGACGGCCCGCTTGAGCTCCTGCTGGGCGACCTCATCGTTGCCAAGAGCGAGCTGGGACTCTGCCAGCCAGCGGTAAGCCTCCACCATCAGGGGGGTATTCTTCAAGGTCGCCTGCAGGTGGCTGACCGCCTCTTCATGAAGCCCCAGAGTGTTGCACGCCTTGCCCAGCGTCAGGCGGGCCCAGCTGTTCTCCTGCCCGGCCAGCAGCTGGCGCATCAGGGATCGCGCCTCCTGAGCCTGACCCAGCTTGAGATGGGTATCGGCCTGCAGGCAGCGGCAGTAGTTGGCATAGCGCGGAACCGTATCGGCCCGCTCGGCGCAGGCGGTAATCAGCGCGGGCAGGTCATCCTCCGCCATGGCGCTAAAAACGCTGGCGAGTGCCTGACGACGGGCAAGGGCCCGTTTGATGCGAAACGAGAACTGCTCCTGAGAGAAGGGCTTCATCAGGTATTCGTCGGGCTCGGCTTCCAGCGCGCTCAGCACCATGGCGCGGGAGCTGTCGCCGCTCACCATGATCACCACGCTTTGGGGAGGAACCAGGTGCTGATCCCGCAGGCTCTCCAGCAGCTGGCGGCCATTTTCGCCGACCCCGAGATCGTAATCGATGAGATAGATGTCAAAACTGCCCTTCTGGCAGCGACGGCGCGCATCCTCGGCGCTGTTGGAGAAGGTGATGTTGCTGATACCGATATTGATCAGCATCGCCTTCATCATGACCTGAAACGAGCGTTGCTCGTTGACCATCAGAATGCGCTGGGGCTTGGCTGGGCTTTTCTTTTCGGGCTCGGTATCCGGTATCTGCATCTGTCTGGTCGAGGCGCTACGGGCTGATGGGGAAAGTGTGCCACCAAAGCGGCTGAAGAGGCAATTGGCCAAGTTGTCGTTTGTATACCTTGCTCTGCTGTCGTCGCGGGAGAAACGTCGGGAAACAGAGAGGGCCCGGTTGTGGGCCCTCTCTTTTTATTTTTTCTTCTCTGCCAGATAGGGGGCAAATTGGGGCGTGTGGATGGCCTGGAATCCCTTGTCCGTTTTGACGATGAGATAGACCGCAAGCTTGTGCTCCTTGGCAAAAGCCATCGCCTCAGCGGGGCCCATCACCATCAGGGCGGTATCGAGGGCATCGGCCTCCAGCGCAGTGGGGGTGATGACGCTTGCCGAGACCAGCTTGTGGGTGATGGGCTGGCCGGTAGCGGGGTCGATGATATGGGAGTAGCGCTGGCCATCGAGCTCGTAGTAGTTGCGATAGCTGCCGGCAGTGCTGAGTGCCATGCCGTTGGGGATGACGATGTCGGAGAAGGCACCCGGCTGATCGGAGGGTTCGACGATGGCGACTCGCCACGGCGAGCCCTTGCTGTTGTGACCCTTGCTGCGCACTGCGCCCGCTACCTCGATGAGGTAGTTGTTGACCCCCTTGCTCTCGAGCAGGGCGGCGATTTCATCCGAGGCAGCCCCTTCACCGAGGGTGGAGAGGTCGAGATAGAGCTCCGGGATAGACTTCTCAAGCAGGAAGTGATCCCCCTGTGGTGTCAGGGTCAGCTTGTCGATGCCCACCTTGTGGCGGGCGGCGGCGATGGCCGCGTCATCTGGCCGTTTGATGGGGCGTTTGTCCGGGCCAAAGCCCCACAGATTGACCAGCGGCCCGACCGTGACATCAAGCTTGCCATTGGTCAGGTGACCTGCATCGATCCCCTGCCGGACGATTTTGGCCATGGCTGCGGGGATGATGAACGGCGTATTGGCCGGCCCCTGATTGAAGCGGGAGATGAGCGAGTCGGGGTCATAGGTGGAGATCTCGCTGTTCATCCGGGCCAGCAGGTTCTCCACCTCGCTCTTGAGCGCGGGTTCGCCACCGGGGAAGGGATCGCTCAGGGTGACCACATAGTAGGTGCCCATGGTTTTGCCCTGAATGCGGGTTTGGGCCGGGGGCTGGGGTTGGCAGCCGGTGAGCGCCAGCAGCAGGGTCAGCAGCAGGCAGCGCAGGGCGGTAGCGGGGGTTATGGCCATCATCAGCAGGTCTCTTGTTGGCGAAGGGCTGGTCGGGGCGCTAGCTTAGCCAAGGGGCTGGCGACGGGCGAGCCCCGCCCGGAGAAAATGGCGGAAAAAATTAAACAGACTTTGCTTATTCTGGTGAGCTGGCCCACAGCTTCGGGCTAAATTCATAGCCGATTGAATACAGACGAGTAAAATAAAGGTCGATTTTGACAGCATCTTTGCGGCCATTCTTGAAGAAGTGTTGCGCAAACCTGTTGCCATTCATTGCCAATCAAAGGAGAAGATAATGAAAAAGGCGATTACCCTGCTGTTTCTGAGTACCCTGGCTGCCCCGGTACTGGCCGATGAGTGTGCATTGGTCATCGAGGGCAATGATGCCATGCAGTACAACCTCAAGGAGATGAGCGTACCTGCGACTTGCAAAGAGGTAACCGTCACCCTGAACCACACCGGTAAACTGCCGGTTACCGGCATGGGCCACAACTGGGTGCTGGCCACTACTGCCGACTATCAGGCCGTGGCGACCGCCGGGATGAGCGCTGGTGCCGAGAACAACTATTTGCCCAAGGATGACCCCCGCGTACTGGCTCACACCAAGCTGATTGGCGGTGGCGAGAGCACCAGCGTGACCTTCAAGACCGACGGTCTGGCCGGCAAGGATCTCACCTTCTTCTGCTCCTTCCCAGGCCACTTTGCCATGATGAAGGGCACCTTCAAGGTGAACTAAGGCTATGACCGGCATCGCGCCGGGCGCCTGAATAGAAAAAGCCGGGATAGCCCGGCTTTTTCATGCTCTTTTGCTGTCCCGCCGCTACTTCCCTTGCAGGGTAAAGAAGGCAATGGTGCTCTTCTTCTGGCAGTCGAAGTGAATGCTCTCCTCGCCACTCACCACCAGCGTTTCGTTGATAGCGACCACTTGCCCCTGCACCGTGAGCTGGCCGCTCAGCAGATGGCAGAGGTAGGTTTTCTCTGGCTCGAGGGTAAGGGTCAGGGGGAAGGGGAGGTTCAATACCCGCACGTTGGCGGTAATCCTGTCCGGGTGGTAGATAAGGCCGAGGTCGGTCACCTCTTTTTTCAGCAGTTCGCAGTGGGTCTCCTCATCGCCACCAAAATGGGCCGCTTCAAAGGTGGCATAGGGGTGGCCGTTCAGTACGAAGCCGGCGCCGCTCACCGGCAGCAGAATGCGCTGATAACCCGGGAAAGTAGAGAAGCGGCCGGCCTCCTTGATGGGGGCGGAGCTGAGCCGGTAGTCAAAGTCGAGCTTGTCGAGGCTCGCTCCCTTGGGGGAGATGAGGATCTGGGCTGTGGTGCCCTGCTTGTTTTTCCAGGGCATCTTCTGGTGGTCAGACTCTTTGATCAGGGTGATCACGGGCACTTCCTCAGCATGAAAAAACAGAGGGAGCCTAGGGGGTTGGCCCCGGCTCCCTGACAAATAGACAGTTGGCGTGGCAGGGTATCAGCCTTGGCCATCCAGCGCCGCCAGCCGGGCTTCCATGGCGGCGAGACGGCTCTTGAGTTCGCTCACCTCCTGCTCCAGTTCGCTCAGGCGATCCGCCGCAGGAGAGGCGTAGGCCGCTGCCGGAGCGGCTTCCATCATCGCCTGAATATCCACTTCACCGCTGAACAGATGGGCGTAGCGGGATTCGCGCTTGCCCGGTTCACGGGGCAGCTTGACCACATAGGGGCCGCGCTCGATGAGCTGGGTCAGTACCGCATCCACTTCGGTTACGTCATCAAAGCTGCACAGTCGATTGGTGCGCGAGCGCAGTTCACCCGGGGTTTGCGGGCCACGCAGCAGCAGCTCGCAGATGATGCCGAGCTCTTGAGCGCTGAATTTGAGTTCGCCAAATTCGGTGTTGCAGAATCTGTGTTGATAGCGGGGCACCCGGGCGTTGAAACCGGCGGTATTGACCACCAGTCGCCGGCGGATCAGCTCGTCAACCACGGCGCGGATGTCGAGCTCGGCAAGCTCCAGTACCGGCTCGCGGTTGCTCTTCTGGTTGCAGGCATTGACCAGTGCATTGAGGGAGAGGGGATATTGATCCGGGGTGCAGATCTCTTTTTCAATCAGGCACCCGATGACACGGGCCTCCAGCGGGCCAAGTACTAACTCCATTTCCTACTCCCTAGCAAATCACGATATCAAGAGCCCCTATCTTAGCCATGACCTCTGCTCCGTCCAGTTTTGTCCGCCATTTTTGCGAGCGTGCAGAGGGGTTGGCGAAACCGTCGCCAGCAGGAGGAGCCATTTGATTGCTATTTCTTGGCATGGAGTGAGGTTGAGTGGGTAATGAAAAGCCCGGCTCTCTGGCCGGGCTGAAGGATAAGTTGCTTATCCTGATATTCGTCGAGGCATCTATTGTGGATGTTGCTTGAGGATCTCGTATATCTCCTCTTTCAGTTTAAGTTTCTGTTTTTTCAGATCCTTCACCTCGGAGCTGTAGTCACTGGCGTGATGCTTTTCCAGCTTCCTAATCTCCTCATCCAGGTCGTTGTGCAAGTCAAACTTCTTCTGGAAATGGACATCACTGCTCTTCAGTCTCGAGATGAGTTCTCTGTACTCTGGGAACATGTAATGGAGCCTCCTTGGTTTCGTTTGATTGTGCCTGTAAGACCAAGCTACCCCTTAGCGACGGTGATAAACGTGATCATGATCGAATTTAGGGGCAATGATTGGATATACTTGAAAGGCTATTTTTAAGGCATTGAATTGATTCGGAATAAATGAGTTTTCAATTCAAGGCATGGGCCAAAACGTGGCTCGGATCACATCACTGGCATGAGGTCGGCGAGCGGCAGATAGCAAAAAGGGGCCTTGTGGCCCCTTTTCAGTGATGAGGGGAATCACCCCTTATCCTTGTCAGTCTGATCTTTCTTCTTTTTCTTTTCCGGCAATGGCTTGCCGTCGCGATGGATAACCTTGCCCGCTTCGAAACCGATCTGGGCGGCCAGCTCTTCGAGATCCGGCGACTTGGCCTGATCGCCAACGGCGTAACGGTAGTTGGCTACCGAGAGGCGTTCGGCCACAGGGGTATTGGCAACAATCGGCTCACGCCAGCCCTGCCCGATGTGAGCCACCAGAGTGCCGTTCATCAGCAGCTCACCGATGATCTCCTGAGTCGGGTTGCCCTTGCCGTAGGTGAGCCCCTGCGGGTGCTTCTTGCCGACCAGCGGTTCGCTGCTGGCGGGGATCAGCTTGGTGCGGATCAGCCACTTGGGATTTTTGGTGTTGCCCACCGCCTTGCCGGTCTGGTACTCGTTGATCTTGATGGTCTTGATCATCTGGGCCATGAAATCCTTGGTCAGCGCCTTCTGGGCCTCGCTGCTCTCATCGATAACGATAGGGGCCACATACCAGGTCATGGTGGCTTGAGTCTTGGGGGCTGCGGGCGCGGTTTGCGCCATGGCCAGAGGGCTGAGCAGCAGGGCAGTCAGCAAGAGTCCGATTTTCTTCATTCTGATTCCGCTTATGTTTCAACTAGGATTTTGTTTTGCCAGCGACGACTGCGCCAGCGCCAGAACATGGCCAGACCGCGAACCCACTCGTCGCAGGCGAGCGCCAGCCAGATGCCTACCAGTCCATAGCCCTGCATGATACCAAGGAAATAGGAAAGGGGTACGGCAATTCCCCACATGGAGAGCAGTGCCATGTAGAGGGGGAAGCGGGCATCACCCGTTGCGCGCAGGGCGTTGATCACCACCAGATTGAAGGTGCGGCCTGGCTCGAGGATGAGGCTGATGAGAAAGAGCTGCGCCACCTGGGTGATGATGTCGGGGTCATCGGTAAAGAGGCTGATGATGGTGCGGCCATTAAGCGCCGCCGCCACGGCGATGACGCAGGTGACCGCGAGTCCGAGCTTGAGGCTCTTGAGCAGCTGTTGATAGGCACGATCGAACTGTCTGGCGCCCGCCAGATGGCCGATGATGATCTCGTTGCCAAGACCGATGGAGAGGCCAAACAGCAGGATGAACAGGCAGATCTGGAAGAAGTAGGACTGGGTTGCCAGCGCCTTGTCCCCCAGCAGGCCGACAAAGGCGGTCACCACCATGAACTGCAGCATCCAGGAGAGGTTCTCGCCGGCGGCAGGCAGGCCGATATGGAGTACCTTGCCCAGCATCTCACGGCTGGGGTGAACGATGTCGCGGATCTTGAGGTGGATGCCGGTTTTGCGGGCCACCAGCCAGACCAGCATCACCACGCCCACCAGACGCCCTGCTACCGTGCTGATGGCAACACCCGCCACGCCCATCTGGGGCAGGCCGAACCAGCCGTAGAGCAGCAGCAGGTTGCCGACAAAGGTGATGAGGTTGACGATGAGAGTCACATACATCGCCTGACGGGTGTGGCCGTGGGCGCGCAGCGTCGCTGCCAGACAGAGCGCCGCCGCTTCCGGCAGCAGGCAGAGGCCGATGATCTGCAGGTAGAGGGTGCCATCGCTCATCAGGTTGGCTGGCAGGTTCATCAGCGCCAGCATGGTACTGGCTCCGGCCATCACGCCGACAGCCGCCACCAGACCGATCAACAGGTTGAAGCCTATGGCGGTGTGGATCACCACCCGGCTGCGCTCCCTGTCACCTGCCCCCAGATACTGGGTGATCACCACGCTGGTACCGATACTGACGAAGCTGAACAGGGTGATGGCCAGATCGAACACCTGATTGCCGACCGCCAGTGCTGCGACCCCCTGATAGGAGACATGTCCCACCATGAAGGTGTTGAGTGCGCCAGTCAGAAAGTGGAGGGCGAGATCGATAAAGAGCGGCCAGGTCAGCGCAAAGAGCGTGCCCGGGCCTGCGTGGGATTGAGTTTGCATGGCATGTCCAACAGCTGGGACGGCACGATCTGGTGCCATCTGGTCGGGCATTTAACACCAAGCGCGGAGCGGGTGCAATCCTTGGCCGGAGACTCTCCGGCCAGAGGAGCTGGTCGGCAGATCAGGCCGGCGTGGTGCCCGCCTCCTGCTCGCAGGGGAGGGTAAGACGCGCCGAGTCGGGCAGGGCATCATCCTGTGGCCAGCGGGAGAGGATGACATCCGTGGTGCTCTCGACCACATCGTCATCCCTGAACACCGGCTCGCGGTAGCAGCGGGTCATGCGCAGCGCCTGATACATGTCGGGACAGAGAATGATCCCCTCATCGCCCACCCGCACTCCCGCCTGCTTGAGCCAGTGGGTCATCTGGCCGTGGCGCCCCGCCATCACCATATGAATGCCGCGTCGTTTCAGATCCTTGTGCAGCTCTCCCACCATGCTCATCACGCTGATGTCCTGATGGGTAAAGCAGGCGACGGCATCGATCACCAGGCATTTGGGATTGTGGGGATCCTGCACCAGCAGAGCCATGACTCGCCGCTTGAAGTAGGGGGCGTTGAAGTAGGTGAGCGGCGAGTTGAAGCGATAGACCAGAATGCCCGGGATCGCCTTGGCCTGCTCGTTGTCCCCCAGGGTGCGCACCACCCCTTCGTCATCCATACCGAGCAGCTGGTCGGTGGGGCGCATCACATTGCGCAGGAACTGGAACAGCCCCAGCAACACGGCAAGGGTGATCCCCGGGATCACCCCCATGGTGAGCACGCTGATAAAGGTGACCAGAGCCAGCCAGAAGGCGGCGCGGTCGGAGTGGCGCAGTGCCCAGAGGCCGCGAAAGTCGGTGAGCGACAGGGATGCCACCACCAGCACCACCCCGAGGGCTGCGGTCGGGATGTATTGCAGTGGCGCCGTCAGGTAGAAGGTGATGAGGGCGATCACTCCGGCGGCGATGATGGAGACCAGCTGGCTCTTGCCGCCGTTGGCATCGTTGACCGCGGTGCGCGAATCCGCGCCACTGATGGCAAAGCCCTGGGAGATGGCCGAGGCGAGGTTGGCCATGCCGAGCGCCCGGAACTCCTTGTCTGCATCGATTTCGTAGCCGTTCTTGGCGGCAAAGCTGCGGGCGGTCAGCATCATGGAGACGAAGCTCACCATGGCGAGGTTGAGGGCTGGCAGCACCAGCTCCCGCATCAGACCCGGGGGAAACTCCGGCATCTGGAAAGCGGGCAGGCCGGAGCCCACCTTGCCGAGGGTCGCGATATGGTACTGCCCGAGGTTGAGTGCCCACACCAGTGCGGCGGTGATCACCATGGCCACCATGGAGGAGGGCCAGGCTGGCCGGAAGCGCTTGGCCAGCAGCAGGGTGGCCAGTGCCACCAGACTCATTGCCAGGGTCGGCAGATGGGTCTGGGTGATGTAGGTGGTGCCGTTGGCGATCCGCTCGATGAGATAGCGCTCGCTGAAGGTGAAGCCGAAGATCTTGGAGAGCTGGCCCACCATGATGGTGATGGCCACGCCGTTGAGCAGCCCCATCAGGATCGGGCGGGAGAGAAAGTCCGCCAGCACCCCCAGCTTGAAGCGGCTGGCAATCAGACACCAGAAACCGGTCATGGCGGTCATGGTCATTACCAGTTGCCAGTGGCGGGTCGGGTCGCCAGCGGCCAGTGGCGTCACTACGGCGGCGATGACCGCGCAGGTGGCGGCATCTGGGCCGACGATCAGCTGGCGGGAGGTGCCGAACAGGGCATAGACCAGCATGGGCAGGATGCAGGAGTAGAGGCCGACGATGGCGCCCACCCCGGCGAGCTCGGCATAGGCAATGGCCACGGGCAGGGCCACCGCAGCGACCGAGAGTCCAGCGCGAAGGTCAGGCATCAACCAGGCGCGCTGGTATTGCAGCAGGGCGGCGAGACCCGGCAGCCAGCGTTCGAGAGAGAAGAAGTCGCGCATTATTTAACCCATTGAGTTACAACCAGCTTTTACCCTAGTGTGCCCAAGGTTATCGAAAGATTGCAATCAGGTTATGGCCAGTTTACCTGAAGGTCAGGCCAGAGGGTCTGCCACTGCTTCTCCTTGATGCGCTGGGTGAAGATCTGTTTGTCCTGGCGACATCTGGGGTTGGCACTCACTTGCAGCGACCAGTTGATGGCAAAGCCATAGGGGGCAAGCCACTCGAACTCGCCATCTTGGGTAAGGCGCACGCCGATGCAGGTGGGCACCTCGACCCAGTGGCTGAGCGCTTCAAGGCTGCTGGCAAACGGCGCTACCAGCTGGCGAGTGTGCATGCGGGCCTGATTGCGCACCTCCCACTGCTGGCCGGGCAGCCGTTTGGCGAGCCAGACTTCGTGCTCTGCTTCGGCCAGCCCTTGCGGGTCGCTGCTGTCGAGGTAGATAAGGTCGATATCGTTGAGCGGGGTTGACTCGGTTTTGTGGTGGAGATGATCCCAGATGAGGTTGCGGATAAAGCCGGCCCCCAGCGCCCAGTCGGGCAGATTGAGCTCGGCGGCTGCCTGCAGGCAGGCCATCCGCTGCGGATCGGCCCGCAGCAGTGCTTCGGTTTTGGCTTGGAAGGCGTGTTCTTGCTTGGGATCTAATGGCTCAACTATTGGCATTTCGGCGTAACCAGACGTCAATGTAACTGCAGCTGGGCACTATAGTGAGCCCCTCTGCCTGAGTCCAGTTGAAGAGGGCGCGGGCCAGCTGATCGGCAATCCCCTGCACCCGCAGCTCGGGCGGGACAAAGGTGCTGTAGGCATCTATGGTCTTGGCATCGAGGCGCCGGTAGCGCAATCTCGACTCCTTTCCCTCCACCATACAGATGAATTGCTGCTGGTTGGCCTGATGAATGATGTCGCTCATGGTGGGCACCTCTGGCATGAAGATGGCTGTCTGCACAATAACTGTTAGCCAAGGTATAGAACAGATAACGGCAGCATGGGGTCAATATCCTCCCCTGATGTCTCCTCTCTGTGTCATATCGGGATCCTGCTCAAAAGATACCCAGCGCTCTGCCGGGTATCTTTTGTTGGTGTGGTTCATGCCCAGGCCCGCTCCAGCAGAGTGAGCAACTGCTCACGGTCGGCATCCTTGCGATTGAACAGCATGGCGCCGTCGTTGACCGCCAGATCCCGTATCTCCCCGAGCAGCGAGCGATCGCTCACCCCCGCCTCGCTCATGGTGCGCGGCAGCTTGACCGCCTGCCACAGGGTATCGCGCAGGGTACGGATGGCGGTGATGGTCGCCTCGGCCCGCTGGTGGGCCGGGGTGGCGGCAAAGCGCTCGGCCCCCACCAGCGGCAGCAGCAGGCGGGCCAACTCGTTATCCACCTCGGGGCGGTTGTAATCGAGCACGGTAGGCAGGAAGAGGTTCATGCACAGGCCGTGGGGCAGATGGCAGCGCGCCCCCAGACTGTGGCCGAGGGCATGCACCAGCCCCACCATGGAGTTGGAGAAGGCCATGCCCGCCAGTGTGGAACCTTCAGCCAATTGCAGCCGCAACTGCTTGTTTTGCGGATCCTTGAGGATGAGAGGCAGGGCATTGGCTATCTTCTCTACCGCCATCAGGGCCAGCGCATCGCTCACCGGGTTTTTGGCGGTGCCGATAAAGGCCTCGATGGCATGGGTCATGGCATCCATTGCGGTAGCGGCGGTGATGTTGAGGGGCAGCCCCTGAGTCAGGCGGGGGTCGAGCACCGCCAGCTGGGGCAGCAGGAAGGGGGAGGTGAAGGGCACCTTGCGCCCGCTCGCCTCATCCTTGATCACCGCCACCAGCGTTACCTCGGAACCGGTACCTGCCGTGGTGGGCACCACCGCCAGCGGCTTGAGGGGACGAGTCAGGCAACCGGCGCCCGAGTAGTCGAGCAGGTGTTCACCGCCCATGGATGCCAGGATATTGGCCGCCTTGGCGGTATCGATGACCGAGCCGCCCCCCAGCGCCACCAGACTGTCGCAATCGAGCTCGGCGTAACGTTTGGCGATCCGCTCCACCACCGCAGTGGAGGAGTCGGCCGGGATCTCGTCCCAAATGGCGGCGACCGGCAGCTCCCCTTCGGCCAGTACATTGGCCAGCAGGGTGGCAAGACCAGTGGCATTGACCCCCTTGTCGGTCAGCAGCAGGGGGCGGCGAGCACCAAGGCTTGCCAGCTCGCTGGCCAGCTGCTCCAGCGCCTGTTCACCGGCCAGCAGTTTGACCGGACAGAAAAAATCGTAATAGCGGCTCATATCAAGGCTCCTTGCGCTCAGCCGGTTACCAGACCCAGATAGATGTTGCAGGCACGGCCAAGCTTGTTGCGCTGGGCCGGATAGTGGCGCAGCAGCGGCCGCGCGATAAAGGCAGGCAGGATCAGGGACTGCAACTGCTCAAGCCCCCGCACCAGATGCATGGCGGTGGTCAGATCCCCCTCTACCAGCAGCCGGTTTTCACTGAACGCCTGATTGACCCCGAGCCGAAAGCTCAAGGCGCGAAACGCGATATTGGGGTGCTTGAAGCGCACCCGCAGCGGATGGATGGTGGCATGGGGTGCTGCCGGCGCACCGGGATACCAGCGCCCTCTTTCTTTATGCATGTTCATGGCGTAATCAAGCCCCCCCACCTCAAGGCGAATGGCCAGGCCATCCGGCAAGGGGGCCAGTTCGCGGCGCACCGCCTCGTCGATACGGGCGGCGCGGCAGAGGGTACGGCCCACCACCCAGAGCAGAGTGGTGATCCAGAGGCGGCGGCCCAGTGCGGCCAGAGATTCAACGGTCGGAGTTGTCATAGGGGTTGGCTCCTGAGATGGCTGACCAGAAGAGGGCAAAGGCACTGGCTTGCCAGTGGGCATCCTGCCCAAGCTCGGGTTGATCGACAAAGAGTGATGCGCAGGCTAGGAACTGCCCCTGACACACTTCCAGCAACAGCGGCGCGGGGGCCTGCATCAGCTCGCCACTGGCCTGCCCCTTTACCAGCAGGGCGGGCAGAAAGCGCAGAGTGTCATTCAAGATCTGGCTGCGGGCCGGGCGGGCCAGCAGGGGGGAGTGAAAGAAACCCAGCACAAATTTGAGCTCATTGGGGTGGGCCAGCATCCAGCTCATCGCCTGCTGCCAGTAGTGGTGGATCTGCTCGCGCAGCGCCAGCTCGGGATCGGCTTCGCAGATGGCAGCGCCCATCCGGGTCTTCACATCCTGATAGAGCTGGAGGATGAGTGCCTCCTTGCTCGGAAAGTGGTGGAACAGGGTGCCGTTGGCGACCCCGGCCGCCTTGGCAATGCGGGCGGTAGCTGCCCCCTGCAGACCATCTTCGGCGCAGAGGGCGAGGGCAGCATCCAGAATTTGGCGGCGCTTGTCGGTCATGGCGGGCTCCGTCAGCGCAGGAAGAAAGCCATCATCAGCTTCTGGATCCAGCTGTTGTAGGGCGGATGGATCAGGGAGCCGGTGGTGAACTTGCCGCGGGTCAGCACGGTTTTCGCCTTGGAGAAGGTGAGAAAGCCCTCGTGCCCGTGGTAGTGGCCCATGCCAGAGGCGCCGATGCCGCCAAACGGCACATCATCGGCTGCCACCTGAAACAGGCTCTCGTTGATCGCCATGCCGCCGGAGTGGGTCTCCCGGGTCACCCGCGCCTGCAGCTCGGGATCGAAGCTCATCAGGTAGAGAGCCAGCGGGCGGGGCCGTTCGGCGATATAGGCGAGCGCCTCCTCCAGGGTGTCGTAGGGGATAAGCGGCAGCAGCGGGCCGAAGATCTCTTGCTGTATCACCTGACAGTGGCCCGGCACCCCGGTCAGCAGATGCGGGGCCAGAAGGCGGCGCTGATCATCCCGCGCCGGAGTGGCGCAGGGGTGGAGCTGGGCACCCGCTTGTTTGGCCTCATCGAGCCAGCTGACCAGCCGCTGATACTGGCGATCGTTGATGATGGCGCCGTAGTCGGGGCTGGCGAGCCCGGCAGGGTAGAGCTTGGCAAAGTGGTTGCGATAGGCGGCGATAAAGTTCTCCACCTCGCTGCGGGGCAGCAGCACATAGTCGGGGGCAACGCAGATCTGGCCGGCGTTGAGGCTCTTGCCGAAGATCATCCGCTCGATGGCGGTCTCAACCGGCATATCGGGGGCGATGAGGCAAGGACTCTTGCCGCCCAGCTCAAGGGTGAGCGGGGTGAGCTGGGGTGCGGCGGCGGCCATTACCAGCTTGCCAACCATGGTGGAACCGGTGAACAGCAGGTGATCGAAGGGGAGCGAGCTGAATGCGGCCGCCATCTGGGCATCCCCCTCGATGACGGCGAGCTCGTCCTCGTTGAAGGTGGTGGTGAGCAGGGTTCGCAGCACGGCGTTGGTATGGGGAGTGTACTCGGAGAGTTTCAGCATAGCCCGGTTCCCTGCCGCGATGGCGGTGATGAGCGGGCCGAGGCTCAGCATCACCGGAAAGTTCCACGGCACTATGATGCCGACCACCCCGAGCGGCTGGAAGTGTACCTCCACTTTGGCGGGGGCGAGCAGCAGACCGGCATGGCGACGATGGGGCTGCATCCAGCGCTTGAGCCGCTTCTGGGTGTAGTTGATCTGCATGATGCAGGGGAGGATGTCGGCGATCTGGCTGTCGTAGTGGCTGCGCTGGCCATAATCCTGCGCCAGCGCCGTGCAGAGCTGCTCCTTGTGAGCCAGCAGCGACCGCTTGAGTTTGGTCAGCTGGGTTCGCCGCTCGGCCAGTGTCGGCATGGGGTGTTCCCGGCTCGCCCGTTTGAGCCGCTCCAGCTGCTCGGGCAGGGCCAGCTTGATGGCGAGGATATCCTCCGGACTGTGCTGATGCGGTGCGACTCCCATACTCTTCTCCGTCTGAAAAACAACCGACTGATTAGTCGGTCTAAATCTAGTCGTTTGTTGCGCAAGTGTAAAGCTGGCATCATCTGCCCCTGTCATCGACGGCTGGACGCAAGAGAGAACTGTGTTCCTCCCCACACTTTTGTGGTTTGCTCGTTGGTGGCTTATCCAATAAGAGGTAGTTTTTGGCTATTCACATGCACGGAGGGAGCACTATGACCAGGGAATTGAACAGCTTGTTGACCCGGCTTGAAGATGTGGTTGAGCGGATGCCGGATTGCTTCAACACTTACGAATTTGCCCAGAAGCTGGCGCTGCAGTATCAGCCGGAGTTCTTTGCCGCCGGCCACTCGCTGGCCGAGCACGAAGGCAAGGTGTTGCGGGTGCTGCACCAAAAGATTGCCGAGGCGCTGGCAAGCTGCGATGCGGTGATTGAAGGGGCTCTGCTCCCCTGTGTAACCCCCTGGGGAGAGAAGTCCACCTCACCACGCTGGCACCGTAAACGCTGAGCGGCAATGCCGGGAACCTCGTTCCTGCACAATAAGATAATGAATCGTCATGGCGCGGACCCAAGTGGCCGCGCCATTTTTTGTAGCGGGGATTGTGGATGTGATGCCGGAATGCCGGAAAGGGCGGGCAAAGGCTCAGGGTGTGATCCCCTGCCCGGATAAAGGGTGGCGAGCCCGGTAGACTCCCCCTTTTGTCGCTGCAGGGAGGTCATATGACTGACAAGATCCAGACTCACAAGATTATTCTCGACACCGATCCGGGCATCGACGATGCCATGGCCATCCTCTTTGCCGAGGCTCACCCCGCCATCGAGCTGCTCGCCATCACCACCGTTTTTGGCAACGCCACCATCGCCAATGGCACCCGTAACGCCCTCTGGCTCAAGCAGAAGTACGGCATGAAAGCGGATGTGGCCAAAGGCGCAGCGGCGCCGCTGCTGCGCGAGCCGGTCGGCCCCACCACCATAGTGCACGGCCCGAGCGGCTTTGGCGACCTGGAGGCGGGAGAGGTGAGTATTGCGCCCGATCCCCGTCCCGCCTGGCAGTACATTGTCGAGGCGGTCAAAGCGGCGCCCGGGGAGATCACTCTCGTCACCATCGGGCCTCTGACCAATCTGGCGCTGGCGCTGCAGCAGGCGCCCGAGATTGTTTCACTGGTGAAACAGGTTGTGGTGATGGGGGGCGCTTTTGGTATCAATGGTCATCGCGGCAACGTCACCCCCTATGCCGAGGCCAATATCCACGATGATCCCGATGCTGCCGACCGGGTCTTTACTGCCGACTGGCCGGTGGTGATCATCGGGCTGGATGTGACCCAGCAGAGCTTTTTCAGCGGCGATTATCTCGATGCGCTGCGCGACGAAGCGGGCGAGCCGGGCCAGTTCCTGTGGGATGTGAGCCGCTTCTACCTGCGTTTCTACTCGGAGAAACTGGGACTCTCCGGCTGCCATGTCCACGACCCGTCCGCCATCGCCTATGTCATTGACCCGACTCTCTTTACCCTGCGTGAGGGGCCGGTGCGGGTGATCAACAGTGGCCCGGCCATCGGTCATACCCTGCAAAAGTTCGATGGCAAGCGCCACTCCCACGATGGCTGGGCCGATTTTCGTCCGCAGCAGGTCGGGGTGGCTGTGCGTGATGAGGCGCTGCTCGCCCTCTATCGCGAGACGCTGGTGGCCTGGGGCAAGCGCCGTTAAACGTCAGCAACGGTCTGGCGGTGATCCTTGGTGGCGCGCGTTGCGTTGTGGCTGTGATCCCCGCCAAACAATCGCGGCGTTCAGGCGCTTATACTGCCTGATATCAAGACGTTAGGAGGGATTGGGATGGCCTGGATTTCCTTGATAGTGGCGATAGCCCTGATCTGGTGGTTGATGAAGCTGGGGCGTGGTGCCCTGTTCGAGATCCGCCTTGCACCCGGCAAGGTGGTGGTCAAGCAGGGCAAGGTGTCACCCGCCTTTATTGAGCATGCCAAGCAGATCCTGCGCCACGAAACAGTGCGTGGGCGCATTGTGGGACATCGCGATGGTGACGGGGTCAAGCTGGTCTTCTCCCGCTCCATCCCCGAGCCGGTTGCCCAGCGTTTTCGCAATATCTTCCCCTATGGCGACTATCGTCACGTCGCCGCCCCAGGCGCCAAGCCGCGCAAAGGGTAAAGCTGTCCGAGTGCATCAGATAGCAAACGGGCCTCCAGTGGAGGCCCGTTTTTTATGGCGCTTGGCCAAGCGAGAGCGGCTTGCCCTTACTCCTTGCCGTGCAGCTCGCGCTGGGCCTTGACGGCAGCTGCCTTGATCGCCTGCCCCTCGTTGCCCCAGGAGGCGCGCAACGTATTGACCAGCTCGGCGATCCGCTCGTCATCCATGGTCCAGCCATAGCCCGGCATGTGGTAGCCGAGATGACCGCGGGTGATGGGCGTCTCGGCGCCATGCAGCAACACGTTGAGCAGGCTCGCCGGATCGTCCGCCAGCACGGTGCGGTTGTTCACCAGCGAGGGGATGACGTGGTCGTTGCCCTTGCCATCGACCCCGTGGCAGGTGGAACAGTACATGGCGTAGTCCGCCTTGCCGCCGGCACTGGCATAGGCGCGGGCACCTTTCGCTACCGCCGGCTCCGCTTTCAGGTCGGTGAGGTAGGTGGCGATGCTGGCCAGATCGGCGTCGCTGAAGTACTGGCTGCTGTGAGTGATCACTTCCGCCATCGGGCCTGCGACGGCCTGATGCTGGCTGCGGCCAGTTTTCAGCAGGTCGATCAGCGCCTGCTTGTCGTAGCGGCTGCCGCGAATGTCGGGGGCATACCAGCCGTCGAGGGCGGCACCGCTCAGGTAGACGGGATCCGCCTCGGTCAGCGCTTTCTCCTGCATGCCAAGCCCACGCGGGGTGTGGCAGCTGCCACAGTGACCGGCACCCTGTACCAGATAGGCGCCGCGGTTCCACTCTTCGCTCTTGCCAGCGACCGGGGTGAAGCGGCTGTCGTCGTGATAGACCCAGTTCCAGCCCATCAGCGGCCAGCGCATATTGAGCGGCCAGGGGATGTCGCTCTCTTTGTTGGCCACGGCCAGCGGCTGCACATCCTGCATCAGGTAGTGGTAGAGGGCGGTGAGATCCTCGTCGCTCATCTTGGCGTAGGCGGTGTAGGGCATGGCCGGATAGAGGCGATGCCCATCGCGGGCCACCCCTTCGCGCATCACCTTGATGAACTCCGGCAGGCTGTAATTGCCGATGCCGTGACTCTTGTCGGGGGTGATGTTGGTGGCAAACACGGTGCCGATGGGGGTCGGGAACCCTTTGCCGCCGGCCAGCGGTTTGCTTGCCTCGCTGGTGTGACAGGCGGCGCAATCGCCCAGCTTGGCCACATACTCACCGGCCGACATGGCGGGGGCTGCGTGGGCGGCAAGGGTGGGCAGCGCCAGCAGCAGGGCGCTGGCAGTCAGTGACAGGGCGCGGCTCATTGGGCACCTCCCTTGGTCATGGCGACCAGCTCGTTGACGGCGCGCCACGCCTCGTCGATGGCGGCGTGGGCGTAGGGACTCCAGCCCGAATCCGAGTTGGCGATGGTGATGTTGCCGACCGGCTTGCGCCCCAGCTCGATCCACTTCTCGCACTGCTCCTCGTCATCAAACAGGGTGTTGGTGACATAGGAGTAGCCGTGGGACCAGCGGTTGACCGTGATGGCGAGGATATCCTGCTCATGGTTGAAACCGGCGCTGCCCAGCATCCCCTGCAGCTGTTCGCGGATCATCTGTTCATGCTGCTCGAACGGCATGCCGAGGATCATGGCGCGCCCCTTGCGGGACTGTTCGCGAGCCGACAGGCCGCTGCCCGGCAGGGTCGGGACATAGACCATGTGCAGGCACATTGGCTGATCCGGGCTCTTGGGATGCTCATAGCCACCCATGCTGACCGGATAGTCGAGCTTGACCCGGCTGTAAGGGGCCGCCGGGGAGTAGACCTCGTGCACCCCGAGCTTGACGAAGGCTTGCCAGTTTTTGATCACTACCTTGGTGTAAACCAGCGGTGCCTTGACGTTCTGGCGCAGCGCTTCCTTCTGGGGCTCCGGCATCTCGGGCACCATGTAGGGGATCATCATGTTGTAGCCAGCCATGATCGACTGCCTGGCGCGCACCCGGTGCAGTTTCCCTTCTTTGATATAGGTGACATCCACCGCCAGCTTGCCATCGGCGAGGCGCACGTTTTTCGCCTGCAGCGCCGTACTGCCAAGGCGCAGCTGCACCTTGTGCTCCGGCAGATCGAGCTTGCTGTAGTCAAACTTGGCCAGCACCACATCCTGCATGGTGTGACCCGGCGCCACCTGCGGGATGAGCTTGCGCACCATCAGGCGGGTGAGACCGGCGTTGCCATCAGGGAAGTGGAAGATGTAGGGGTCGTCCAGCTCGGCCTGCTCCTCGGCATCGAGCGGAGTCAGGTTGAGGCCGCCAAAGCCGGGCAGGGCACAGAGGCGGGCGTCGGCGCAGGCGGTGGCGTCGATGCCGACGGCCTGGAAGTCGTTGGTACGTTGCTGGAAGTAGGTGATGGCACGTTCGCTCAGGCCCACCTTGTCGCGCAGGAAGGTGGTGTAGCTGTTGCGGGTGATCCACTCGTCCTGCTGCTCGCGGGTCATGCCGCTCAGGTAGTCGGTCTTCTCCTCGTGCAGGGCCAGCAGGGCGGCCTTGTCGGCATCATCGAGCGGGAAGTCACCGATAAACTCCGCCAGCGGACGGCCATTCAGGCGATCGCGCGGGATGTCATCCGCCACGTTATGGCCCGGATCGCCGTTCACTATCTTGTTGACGCCAAAGTGCTTTTCGTCGAAATAGACACCGCGGCTGAGCCCCAGATCCGGATAGAAGGTCTGTTGGAAACCGGCGGCCAGCTCGTCGATGTTGACTTCCAGCGCCTTGAGCAGACCGAGCGCCACCGGGCTGTAGACCGAGCGTGGTGATTGCAGGGATTCACTGCCGCCGTAGCCCAGCCGCAGGCCATCGGAAGTGGTGAACTCGTTGCGCTTGGCGTGGCCGCCGAAGTCATCGTGGTTGTCGAGCAGCAGGATCTTTTTATCCGCGCCGAGCAGTTGCTGATAGAAGCAGGCGGCGGCCAGACCGCTGATGCCGGCGCCGACGATCACCAGATCGTACTCTCCCTCAAGGGGAACATTGGCAAAGTCATACTGTTTGCCATCGCGGGCGATGCTGTGGGCCGGTTCGAAAGAGCCCGGGTGGTTGCCGCGCAGGCCGGTGAGGGCGGGCGGGTAGACCAGCGTCTTGTCAGCCAGCGCGCTGCCGCCTTCGGCAGCCTTGAGCAGGTTGATGGGGGCGATGCCTGCTGCGATGGTGATGGCGACGCCATTGAGAAAATCTCTGCGTGTGATGCTCATGGCAATACCTGTTGTTTGAAGCGTTGAAAAAAAGCACAGAGCTGAAATGGTAGCTGGCAAGCAGCAAGGGGACGCAACCTACCGTCATATCCCGGTAGAGTCCATGGCTTTGATAATAACTTATTAAACAAAATGATGAAGCTTGTAATGGCCAAAACAGGGGTAGATGTCTCTACTTTGCATATTTATGAGACAAAACCTTGTCGAATCCATGGAATTAATTTGAAATCATTTTGATTAATTATGGCTTTGATTGAGTTCCTTTTCGTTTTTCATATTTCCAGAGGGCACAAAAACAGTGCGGAAATAGTGTTTGTATTTTATGCGGATAGCTCAACTCCCGTTATTTGACCATGAATAGCACAAGGTTAATTGCCGCTGGTTTTGTCTCTTGAACTCAAGATTGATTGAAATAAAAGCAGGGCGCGATGAATTAATGACCAGCTTGTTTTATGCAGCCGGTTATTGGTCATGGGTTAACAACTGTTACACGCAAACGCCAACCTGGGCACAACATCGAGATTAATTTTTCATGTTGTTCACATAGTCAGGTTTTGTTCAGAATGATGCGTTTTTTTTACAACTTTAGCCTTGCGAAGATAAAGGACGCTGCATGAAACCTTTTGCATTAAAGAGGGGTTTGGGTGCTTTGCTGTTGCTCGCGGCCGCCGGCATGCTGACTGGCTGTGACATGGCTCTGATGAGCCCCAAAGGGCAGATTGGTCTGGAACAGAAATCACTGATACTGACGGCCCTTGGCCTGATGTTAATCGTGGTGATCCCTGTAATTATTATGGCCGTGGTATTTTCTCGTAAATACAGAGCTTCGAATACCGACGCCAAATATACGCCTGACTGGTCTCATTCCAACAAGATTGAAGCGGTTGTCTGGACCGTTCCCGTCATTATTATCGTTATTCTCGCCACCATTACCTGGAAAACATCTCACGAACTGGATCCTTACAAACCGCTGGATTCCACGGTGAAACCGATTCAGGTCGATGTTATTTCCCTCGACTGGAAGTGGTTGTTTGTCTATCCAGAACTGGGTATTGCATCGGTTAATGAATTGGCCTTCCCGGTCAATACGCCGGTCAATTTCCGGGTCACCTCCGATACCGTGATGAACTCCTTCTTCATTCCGCGTCTGGGCGGCCAGATATATGCGATGGCAGGCATGCAGACCAAGTTGCACCTTATCGCCAACGAGCCGGGCCAGTATGACGGCATCTCCAGCAGCTACAGCGGTGCCGGTTTCTCGGGCATGAAGTTCAATGCCATCGCTACTCCGGATCAGGCCGGTTTTGATGCCTGGGTTGCCAAGGTAAAGGCGTCGCCAAAACAGCTGATCACCATGGATCAGTTCAATGCGTTGGCCAAACCGAGCGAGTTCCATCCGGTGGAGTACTTCTCCAGTGCCGATCCGAAACTGTTTGTCACTCTGATCAACAAGTTCATGGGTGACATGAAGCATGGCCAGCATCAGGGGATGACCCACGAGATGCCCATGGCACAGGGGGAGACCATGACCCATCAGGGGATGGATCACTCACAGATGAACCATGGCGACATGGCGCAAGACGAACACATGGATCATGCCGGCCATATGAAGATGGCAATGGATGACAACTCTGTGAAAGCGGGATCCGAGGAATAACGATGTTTGGAAAATTAACGCTCGACGCCATTCCGTACCATGAACCCATCATCATGGTGACGGTGGCCGGAATCATTCTGGGGGGACTGGCCATCGCCGGTCTCATCACCTATTTCGGCAAGTGGCAATATCTGTGGAAAGAGTGGCTCACCTCGGTGGATCACAAGCGCCTCGGGATCATGTATCTCATCCTCGGTATGGTGATGCTGCTGCGCGGCTTCGCCGATGCGGTGATGATGCGGACCCAGCAGGTGATGGCTTCGGCCGGCAGTGACGGCATTCTGCCACCGCATCACTACGACCAGATCTTCACCGCCCACGGCGTCATCATGATCTTCTTCGTGGCGATGCCACTGGTGATCGGTCTGATGAACATTGTGGTGCCGCTGCAGATCGGTGCCCGTGACGTGGCCTTCCCCTTCCTCAACAACGTGAGCTTCTGGTTCACCGCCGCCGCCGTGGTGCTGATCAACATCTCCCTTGGGGTTGGTGAATTTGCCCAGACCGGCTGGCTGGCCTATCCGCCTCTGTCGGGGCTGGAGTACAGCCCGGGGGTCGGGGTCGACTACTGGATCTGGAGTCTGCAGATCTCGGGGTTGGGCACTTTGCTGACCGGCGTCAACTTCTTCGCCACCATCATCAAGATGCGTGCCCCGGGCATGACCATGATGCGCCTGCCGGTGTTCACCTGGACGGCTCTGTGCGCCAACATCCTGATCATCGCCTCCTTCCCGATCCTGACCGTCACGGTGGCCCTGCTCACCGCCGACCGTTACCTCGGCACCCATTTCTTTACCAATGACATGGGTGGCAACATGATGATGTACATCAACCTGATCTGGGCCTGGGGTCACCCCGAGGTGTACATTCTGGTGCTGCCGGTGTTCGGGATCTTCTCCGAAGTGGTGGCTACCTTCAGCAAGAAGAAGCTGTTCGGTTACACCTCGCTGGTGTGGGCGACCGTCGCCATTACCGTGCTCTCCTTCATCGTCTGGCTGCACCACTTCTTCACCATGGGCTCCGGCGCCAACGTGAATGCCTTCTTCGGTATCACCACCATGATCATCTCCATCCCGACCGGGGTGAAGATCTTCAACTGGTTGTTCACCATGTACCGCGGTCGCATCGAGTTCACCTCGCCCATGTTGTGGACCGTCGGCTTCATCATCACCTTCAGCATCGGCGGCATGACCGGGGTACTGCTCTCGGTTCCGGCGGCCAACTTCGTACTGCACAACAGCCTGTTCCTGATCGCCCACTTCCACAACGTCATCATCGGCGGCGTGGTGTTTGGCTGCTTCGCCGGTATCACCTACTGGTTCCCGAAAGCGTTCGGCTTCAAGCTCAACGATGTGTGGGGCAAGCGCGCCTTCTGGTTCTGGATTGTCGGCTTCTTCGTCGCCTTCATGCCGCTCTACGTGCTGGGCTTCATGGGCATGACCCGTCGCGTCAGCCAGCATCTGGATCCCCAGTTCCATGGCTGGCTGGTGGTGGCTGCCTGTGGTGCCGCGCTGATTGCCGTGGGTGTGCTGTGTCAGGTGATTCAGCTGGTGGTCAGCATCCGTGACCGTGAGCAGAACCGTGATCTGACCGGTGACCCCTGGGGTGGTCGAACCCTGGAGTGGGCAACCTCTTCCCCGCCGCCCTTCTACAACTTCGCCATCGAGCCGAAGATCAAGGGACTGGATGCCTTCTGGGAAGCCAAGCAGGACGGTTCTGCCTATCAGCAGCCCGAGCACTACGACCCGATCCATATGCCGAAAAACACCGGGGCAGGGGTCATCATCGCAGGCTTTGCCACCGTATTTGGTTTTGCCATGGTCTGGCACATCTGGTGGATGGCCATCGCCGGCTTCATCGGCATGATTGCGAGCTGGATCATCCACAGCTTCAACGACGACGTGGATTACTACGTGCAGGTTGACGAGATCGAGCGGATCGAGCGTCAGCATTTTGAAAATATCAACAAGGTGGCGTGAAGCAATGGCGACCGACGTTCTACATCACACTCACGACGGTGCCCATGATCATGGGCACCACGATGCCGGTGCCAACAAGGTATTCGGTTTCTGGATCTACCTGATGAGTGACTGCATCCTGTTTGCATGCCTGTTTGCAACCTATGCAGTCCTGGTCAACGGCACCGCCGGCGGCCCGAGCGGCAAGGATATCTTCGAACTGCCGTTCGTGTTTGGCGAAACCATGCTGCTGCTTTTTAGCAGCATCACCTTCGGTTTTGCCATGCTGGCGATGAACAAGAACCAGCTATCCGCCGTCAACGGCTGGTTGTTGGTGACCTTCGTGCTGGGGGCCGGCTTTATCGCGATGGAGATCTACGAATTCCATCACCTGATCGCCGAGGGCTATGGCCCGGATCGCAGCGCCTTCCTCTCCGCCTTCTTCACCCTGGTCGGTACCCACGGTATCCACGTGACCAGCGGCCTTATCTGGATCATCGTGATGATGGTGCTGGTGGCCAAGAAGGGGCTGACCGATCGCAACCGCTCCCGCTTGATGTGCCTGAGCCTGTTCTGGCACTTCCTCGACGTGGTGTGGATCTGCGTCTTTACCGTGGTCTATCTGATGGGGGCAATGTAAATGAGTCATTCCGTTGACAATCACGGCGCCAGCCACGGCAGCGCCAAGAGCTATCTGACCGGCTTCGTGCTGTCAGTCATTCTGACCGCGATCCCGTTCTGGATGGTGATGGATGGCTCCGCCTCCCACGGGACCGTGCTGGCTACCGTGGTCGGCATGGCGGTGGTGCAGATCTTCGTCCATCTGGTCTACTTCCTGCACATGAACACCTTGTCCGAGGAGCGCTGGAACCTGGTGGCACTGGTCTTTACCGTGCTCATCATCGCCATCGTGATCGTGGGCTCCCTGTGGATCATGTACAACCTCAACATCAACATGATGGTCCACTGAGCAGGCTGGCAATGATGATGAAGCAATACCTGCAAGTGACCAAGCCGGGCATCATCTTCGGTAACCTCATCTCGGTTATCGGGGGATTCCTGCTGGCCTCCAAGGGGAGCATGGACTTGCCCCTGTTCATTCTGACCATGGCCGGTGTATCACTGGTGGTCGCCTCCGGTTGCGTGTTCAACAACTACATCGACCGGGACATCGACTGCATCATGGAGCGCACCAAGAACCGTGCTCTGGTGAAGGGTCTGATCGCCCCCGGCGTATCGCTCTGGTATGCCACTGCGCTCGGCATTGCGGGCATTGCACTGCTCTATTGGGCGGCCAATCCGTTGGCCGCCTTGCTGGCAGTGCTGGGCTTCATTGTCTATGTGGGGATCTACAGCCTCTACATGAAGCGTCACTCGGTCTACGGCACCCTGGTTGGCAGTCTCTCCGGCGCCGCGCCGCCGGTCATCGGCTACTGCGCGGTGAGCGGTCAGTTCGACTCGGGGGCGCTGATCCTGCTGGCGATCTTCAGCCTGTGGCAGATGCCGCACTCCTATGCGATCGCCATCTTCCGCTTCAAGGATTATCAGGCGGCCAACATCCCGGTATTGCCGGTGGTGAAGGGGATCCCGGTGGCCAAGCTCCACATCACCCTCTACATCCTGGCCTTTATGGTGCCGACCCTGATGCTGTTCCTCGGCGGTTATGCCGGCTACAAGTATCTGGTGGTGGCCACCGCGGTGAGCGTCTGGTGGCTGGGGATGGCGCTGTCTGGCTACAAGCAGCTGGTGGATGATGCGCTCTGGGCCCGCAAGCTGTTCATGTTCTCCATCGTCACCATCACTTGTCTCAGCGTGATGATGTCGGTGGATTTCCAACCGGAAGCAGCTCCCGTGCTGGTGAGCATGCTGCCCTGATAGTGTGACTTGCCCCCCTAAAATGCATGAAATCCAGAGCCGGGAACTTTCCCGGCTCTGTTATTATGGGGCCGCCCCGTCGGGCACTTTTCCCGTATATCGGGTGTGGCATGGCAGCTGTCGGCCACCCCGTTGCTCTTCTTTTTCTCTGACCTATCGAGGCCATCATGAATGATTTCACCATGACGAGGGGCGAGCGCCGTGCCACCTGGGCGCTCGGCTCCGTCTTCTCGTTGCGCATGCTCGGCATGTTTATGGTGCTGCCGGTGCTGACTACCTACGGCATGTCCCTTGCGGGGGCTTCCGAGGCGCTGATTGGCCTGGCCATCGGCATCTACGGCATGACCCAGGCGTTGTTCCAGATCCCGTTTGGCCTGCTCTCCGACAAGGTGGGCCGCAAGCCCCTCATCGTCGGCGGCCTGCTGATGTTTGCCCTCGGCAGCGTGATCGCGGCGCTGACCCACTCCATCTGGGGGGTGATCCTCGGCCGCGCCCTGCAGGGGAGTGGCGCCATCTCCGCCGCCGTGATGGCGCTCTTGTCTGATCTCACCCGCGAGCAGAACCGCACCAAGGCGATGGCCTTCATCGGGGTGAGCTTTGGCATCACCTTCGCCATTGCCATGGTGACCGGCCCCCTTATCACCCATGCGCTGGGGCTCTCCGGCCTGTTCTGGCTGATCGCCCTGCTGGCGCTAGGGGGCATCGCCGTCACCCTCTGGCTGGTGCCGACTCCGAGCGACCACCTGCTCAATCGCGAGTCCGGCATGGTGAAGGGGGGGATGCGCACCGTGCTGACCAACCCGCGCCTGCTCAAGCTCAACTTCGGCATCCTCTGCGTGCATACCCTGCTGATGTCCAGCTTCGTGGCGCTGCCGCCGCTGCTGGAGCGTGCCGGCTTGCCCCGCGACAGCCAGTGGCAGGCCTATCTGGTCACCATGCTGATCGCCTTCGTCAGCGTGGTGCCCTTCATCATCTATGCCGAGAAGCGCAGAAAGATGAAGCTTGTGTTCCAGATCTGCGTGCTGGTGATGCTCATCGCCGAGCTGGTGCTCTGGCAAAGCGGCCTGCAGCTGTGGGGCCTGCTCGCCGGGTTGCAGATCTTCTTCATCGGTTTCAACGTGATGGAAGCGCTGTTGCCATCCCTCATCAGCAAGGAGTCGCCCCCCGGCTACAAGGGCACCGCCATGGGGATCTACTCCACCAGCCAGTTCATCGGGGTGGCCATCGGAGGCAGTCTCGGTGGTCTGCTCTACAGCCTGGGTGGCGCCTCGTTGGTGTTTGGCGGCTGCGCCGCCCTGGCTTTGCTCTGGCTCGGGGTCAGCCTCACCATGCAGGAACCCCCTTACGTGAGCAGCCTGCGCATCGTGCTGCCGGAAGGGGTGGAGGCCAATACGGCTCTGGAGCAGAAGATCCGCGCCTGCGACGGGGTGAGCGATGTGCTGCTGGCCGCTTCCGAGCGCTCTGTCTATGTCAAGGTGGACAGCAAGCGTACCAGCCGCCGGGATCTGGAGCTGCTGGTCATCGACGGCTGGCATTGATCGCGCTAAGCTCGGTTCGGATCTGCAACTACTTGTTTTTGAAAACAGTCTGGAGGCGAAATGAACTGGTATATCTCGGTACTCAAGCAATATGCGGTATTCAGCGGGCGGGCCCGTCGCACCGAATACTGGATGTTCGTGCTCTGCAACGTCGTATTCATGCTGCTGGTGGGGATGGTGGATCGCTTGATTGGCAGCGACAAGGAGATCCTGAGCGCCATCTACTCGCTGGCAGTATTGCTCCCGTCCCTCGCCGTGGCGGTACGCCGTCTGCACGACACCGACCGCAGCGGCTGGTGGCTGCTGATCGGCCTTATCCCCGTTATCGGTACCCTGGTGCTCATCTACTTTATGGTCTGCAACGGCCAGCAGGGGCCGAACCGCTTCGGCGATGATCCCAAAGCGGGCCCCTCGCAGGGCTTTATCGCCAGCTGACAGGTGCGGTGAAACGTACAAGCGAAAGAGGGAGGCATCATGCCTCCCTCTCTGTTTCTGTGACTTGGGCTGATTGCAGGTTCGTTAGCGCTCAATCAGCGGGGCCGAGCGGTAGCTCCACATACCGTAGGTACGCAGCACGTCGCGGTAGATGCCGAGCAGCTCGCTCTGGCTCACGCTTGCCAGATCCTCGAGCGGCTTGTCGGGGAAGCTGACGCTCACCACCTGCAGCCCGGCCGGGCCGGTCTGGTCGCAGGCGGTTTCAAGCACCGCCTGACCGCGGCGGACATGGCTGGCGGAGCTCACCAGCACCGCGTAGTTGATCTGGTGGCGGGCGAGGGCATAGGCGCTGTAGAGACCATTTTCCACCGTACTGGTGGCGTAGTTCTCCTCGATGAGGCGGCTGCGGTCGATGCCGTGATTGGCCAGCCAGTCGGCCATCAGCTTGCCCTCGGTCTGGTGATTTTGCGGCACCCCGCCGGTCAGGATAATGAGCGAATCGGGATCCGTCTTGGCGAGCTTGAGGGTGGCCTGCAGCCTGCCCAGCAGGATCCGGTCCATGGTGCCGTCGGGGTTGAGGGCGTAACCCAGGGTGACGATGGCGCGTTTACCCTCTTTGCTTGCCTTGAGCTGATCCTCGGTCAGCTCGGTCTGCAGCGCCATGGTGGTGACCCGCTGCACCCTTGCGATGATCTTGTCCAGATCGGCGGCGCGTCCGCCGTTGCGATCCGCTACCTTGGCCAGGGCGGTGCGCGACGCCTCCTTGTTTCCTTTCACCAGCTGCCAGATGGCGAGGTAGCTGTTGATGTCGAGGTCATCGGGGGCGACCGCCTGCGCCTGCTCCAGCAGCGAGATGGCGCGGTCGATATTGCCGTTGTAGATCTGGGCGTTGGCCGCCGAGATGAGCAGGTCGGTGCGATAGGGTTCGAGTTTGTAGGCCGCCAGCAGCCGGTTGGTGACCAGCTCCATGTTGCTCGGCATCTTGGCGGTAAAGCCGGCGTGGGAGATCTTGGCCGGCGATTTGTAGATCTGCTGCGCCTCGGCCAGCAGCATGTCCACCACCTGGCGCTTGCTTACCAGAGTATTTAGGTCGCTCTCTATCTGCATCGAGCTTTCGGCCGCCTGCAGGGCGAGGGGAGAGAGAGCCAGCAGGCCGCTCAGCGTCAGGGCGAGAAGGGTCTGTTTCATCGAAGATTCCTCGGTCGGGCTGATTGTCACTGCGCGCCGCCAGTTGGCAGCGCCAAGCAAAGTCGCGTCAATTCAGTCGGTTAGTACCAAAACAGGCGGGCAATATAGCAGTTATCGGGGCGTCAAACTGTGAGTCGGGGCGAGTCGTGGGGGATGAACCTCGTACTCGGCTGGACTCCAAAAAGGGCAGGGGGAGCGGTTTTCCCCCTGCCATCGGCAGCATTGGTTTCCCAACCTATCTTTTATCTGGATAGGTTGATTCTCAATCTATCGAATTTCGAGTTAATTCCACATCGGGGAGACACGTGCTTCCAGCGTATCCTGCTGCTCTTCGGGCATATCGCTGAAGAAGTTGAGGTGAGTCTGCTCCTCCACTTCACGTACCGATACCCGGTAGTCGGCGATCTTGCTAACGGGAATATCCTGTTGCGGCATGATAAAGGCGATGGCCTGCAGTTTGGCCGGATCCATCACGATCTTGTAGTAGGCGCTCGGGATTGTCACACCCTGACCGATGGACTCTTCAGAGCCGGTAAAGATGGGGCCGGTGATGACCTGCACATCCTTGCGGCTGATAGCCCATTGGCGTGCCTTCTCCTCCAGAATGCGCCATGCCTTCTGGTTGAGGGCTGGCAGCTGGGGTGTCATGTTGGTCAGCAGGAAGCTCTGCTTCATGGTGATATCGGTGGCGGCCATGTCGGCTGCGGGAGCCTGATGGCCACGGTCGTAGCCAGATCCCTTGTAGTCCGACAGGGTTGCGCGATAGGCGACCGGCACCTCCTTGTCCTCGGCAAAGGCATCCTTGCGCTTGATCTTGCCCTGTGCGCTCTGGGCGGTCATCCGGTAAGACACCCACTCGGAGACCTTGTGGTCGTAGTTGTAGCCTGCGGCATAGCCGTCGCGGCACAGTTTCTGATCCGCTTCGGAGGGGGTGCCAAAGCGCATGTGTTCCCCGCAGACAAAGCCCGCAGCAAAGAGCGGTGCAGTGCCGAGGGAGAGGGTGACAGCCAGAACCAATTTATTGATTTTTATCATTTTTGTGATGCTCCAGTTTAGTAGGCCGCATCATTTGATACACATCTCGAAGGAGCTTCAATTGCAGCTTGATGACACTTTCCGGATTTGTGACGTCTCGCCAAGATCTGTCGCGTGAATGGCTAATGTGTTTTAAATCAACGCCTTTCACCATGAGATGATGGAGAGTTGATTGAGGCTAAAAACAAGGGGCCCACTGCGGGCCCCTTTGTTTGGTACAAGATTGCGAGGGTCAGTCGGCTCAGGCCGCCTGCTCTCCCTTGTCTGCCAGCGTGCGGGCCAGCAGTGCTTCCGGGTTGTGGATCGCCTCCTTGGTCTTCACGTCGATGACCTCGATATCGGTGAAGCGCTCGCGGTTCTTGATCGCCACGTCGTGGGCGAAGATGACGCAGCGGGCGTTGGCGACATCCTTGGCGGTGATGCGGTTGATGATGCCGTTGGCGCCCTGGGTCTCGACCTTGATCTTGATCCCCTGTTTGGCGGCGGCCTTCTGCAGGCTCTTGGCGGCGAGGAAGGTGTGGGCTACGCCGGACGGACAGGCGGTGATGGCCAGTACGTCCGCTTCCCCTTCCGCTTCAATCACCTGATAGTCGCTATCGGTGGTGGTGACCTCTTCCTCTTCACTCACCGGTTTTTTCAGAATGTTGACGATGATGGCTGTGGTCAGGGCGCCGAGGATGGTGCCGAGGATATAGCCCATCTTGCCTTCCACCACCGGCAGCACAATCCAGCCACCCCAGGGGGCGTGGTTGATGCTGTGCATCATAAAGCCGGTGATGTTGCCGACGATGCCGCCTGCCACGATGGCCGGGATAACGCGAACGGGGTCAGCTGCGGCGAACGGGATGGCCCCTTCACTGATACCGATCATGCCCATGATGGCAGCCGCTTTGCCGGATTCACGCTCCTCTTTCTTGTAGCGCTTCGGAGACATGAAGGTTGCCAGTGCCATGCCCAGGGGCGGTACACAGATGGCGATACCGACGCCGCCCATCAGCCAGGGCTGGGTGTTGACCTGAGTCTGGGCAAACAGGGTGGCGACCTTGTTGACTGGGCCGCCCATATCGAAGGCGGTCATGCCACCCAGGATGGCACCCAGCATCACTTTACCTGAGCCCGCCATGCTGGAGAGCCAGTGGTTCATCCCCTCCATCATGGCGGCGATCGGGGCGCCGATCCCCCACATCACGATGCCGCACACCAGGAAGGTACCTATCAGCGGATAGATGAAGATGGAGCCAAGGGAACTCATGGAGTCGGGCAACTTGATCCGTTTGAGCTGATTGACCACGAAACCGGCGATAAAGCCCACCAGAATGGCGCCGAGGAAACCGGTCTGATAGTGCTGAACGGCAATCCAGGAGCCGATCATGCCAGGCGCCAGACCCGGTTTGTCAGCCAGCGAGTAGGCGATGTAGCCGCCCAATACGGCAGTAAACAGGGTCAGGCCGGCGATACCCATGGTGGCCATGTCTTTGAGGAAGCCCGTTTCCGGCACCGCGCCTTTACCGCTCATCATCACCGACAGCGACAGCAATACCCCGCCCGCCACGATAAAGGGGATCATGTGGGAGGTACCAAACAGCAGGTGCTGCTTCATGGTGTTGAGGCGATCCTTGAAGGTGCGCTCGGTGGGTTCAGCCGGTGTAGTGGCTGCCGGTTTGCCGGTCGGGGCCGGTTTTGCAACGCTCGGGCCTTGCTTGAGCAGGGCCAGAGCCTGTTCTGTGGTGGAGGCTGCCTTCATCTGCTCGATAAAGCCCGGCTCCAGCAGACGGGTCGAGAGTTCGGCCAGCACCTCGATGTGGTGGTTGGCGCCGCCATCCGGGGAGGCGATCATGAAGATCAGCTCGGTCGGCTTGCCATCTTCGGCACCATACTCGATCCCTTGCTTGCTGATCCCGATGGCGATAGCCGGGCGACTGACTGCCGCGCTCTTGGCGTGGGGCAGGGCGACACCCTGCTCGAACCCGGTGCAGTCGAGTTGCTCGCGGGCCCAGACATCTTTGACAAATTGCTCTTTGTCAGACACGGCACCATCGCGCGCCAGCATTTGCGCCATCTCGTCAAACAGGGCCTCCTTGCTGGTGGCCTTCAGCTCCAGACAGATAAGTCTGCCGTTGGTTATGGTGGGTAACATTGCACTCTCCTGGCTCCGTTCCTGAGCTCGCTGGGTGGGGATTGGGTTGACTGGAATATTGTTCTCCCGTTGCCCCCTCGTCGAAATCGGACAAATGTGCCGTTTACTGGATTTTTGTGTGACATCCTCCGCCCTGTGACCCTGCTCGCAATTTACACAGCCTTGGGTTTAACCGTGATCAATCAGTAAAACCATTTATAAACAATGACTTGATTTGCCGCTCATTATTAATCTCTGTTTGAGTGACGCGACTCTTGCAATCCTGCAGATGGAGATTTGTGTGAGTGGGACAGCCATAAAAAGTGTGAAGAGGGCGGCAAAAAACAGGATTTGGGTGAGGGACCCGCTGAGCAATGTCGTGACGAGAGTGAGGAGCGAAGGGAGGAGGAGAGAGTGATGACCAGCCCAAATATTCGATTGGTTCAGCTAAAAGCAATCGTTTATTTGATTGGGTAGTTGGCGGGATCCGGTTGTCGAAACAGGTGATACATTGGCCAAGTGCCGTCAGCCCTGAGTCATGTTCAACATGTGTGACTCGCTAAAACAAGGAGATATTCTGATGGAAAAACTAGACCAAGAGGTCGACACCATGCGCCAGGAGCTGGAGCGTCAGCTACAGCAGCAAGCCCACAACAAGTGGCAGGCGAGAGTCGATGCACTGCAGCAGGAGCGCTCCGGTGACTATCAGGACGAGGAGGAGGTGGAGTACTAGCCCGTCGCGGCCAAAGGAGAGTGGCCAGAATCTTCCATACCATGTCTCGTTATGACCAGGTTTCGTTTCTATCAGGAGCCGTCACGGGAGACAGTCTGAATAACCAAACCCCGCAGGCTGCAAGGGCTGCGGGGTTATTTATTGCTGCCCGCCATCATTTTGCAACTGCCACTGCTGCAGCTGCTTTTTCAGAGAGCCTTCGCCAGGGGGGATAAAGTCGTCGAGCAAAAAGCAGCGTTGATCGCCCGATTTTTGCAGCTGGAGGGTGACCTCCTGCGGCTCCTGCCGGGTATCTGTCATCGCCAGACGGTAGCGCATGGTTACGGCCACCGCGCTGTCGCTGCTGCTGGTTGCACTGAAGGTGATTGGCTCGACCACATCGCCATCTTGCGCGTTGGTCCAGGGATCGGCATCAATGGCGCACACCTCCCCGTCGGCATTGCACTCGGCCTCGCGGCTCAGCACGCTGAAAAAGTCCGGGGTCAGCAACTCTTTGATCCTGGCTGGATCGGTGTAATAGAAGTTCCGGTGATGCTCCCAGAACGCCTTGGCATGCTTGATGGCAACGCCGTCATCGCAAGCGGCATAAACCGGGTTGCCCAGCAGTGCCAGCAGCAGAAGCGGGAGTGCAGTGCCGGCTTTCATGGTGTGGCTCCTGACCTGTGCCGGTTGACGAGGAAGGGTCATGGCGGTCTCCGGAAAAAGGGGGTGGTTAAACGGGCATCATAGTCAACGCAGGGCGCAGCGAAAGAGGAATGTGGTGAATTTATGCCGCACATCAAGAATTTTGGCAGTAAAAGTCGTATCCGAATGGAGTCTATTCTTCGACTGGAAACTGTGCAATGAACTGATTCACAAGAAAAAGGACCATCGATGATGGCCCCTTCGTTTATTCGGTAATGGTGTTCGCACCTTAACTGCGGTTGCCGGCGCGAGCGACCCGTCCTTCGGCCAGCAGCTGGTAGCTGCCGGTGGCGGCCGGGATAAAGGCAGACTGGCCCTTCTCGAGACGCAGCGTCTCATCGCCGCGCTTGAGGATCACTGTGGCATCGATGGCAAACAGGATCTCGGCGCTGGTTGTAGTGAGCTGGTGCTCGCCAGCCGGGTAGACGCTGAAGGTGAAGTCAGGTACCGGTACCTCGAAGTGCTGCACAGCTCCTTCAAAATGGGGAGCAAGCAGGATCTGGTCGTCCGGCTTGGCCAGGCAGCGGGTGCAATCCAGCAGTTCTGCCACATCGATGTATTTGGGGGTGAGGCCGGCACGCAGCACGTTGTCCGAGTTGGCCATGATCTCGAGGCCGGTGCCGCGTACATAGGCGTGCGGGGTGCAGGCATCGAGGAACATCGCCTGCCCGGGCTTGAGGGTCACCACGTTCAGCAGCAGCGGCGAGAAGAGGCCGACGTCGCCCGGATACTGGGCCGCCAGACTGGTGATCAGCGCAAAGGTCTCCTCATCCTGATGCTCGCTGGCAAAGGCCAGCAGCCCCGCCAGCGCCTCCTCCTTGCGCGCCCCTTCCAGTACCAGCAGCTGGTGGAAGAAGTGCTGCAGCCCCGCTTCATTCTGGCTGGCGGCAAGAGCTGCAGTCAGATCGGCGATGGCCGGCAGATTGACCCGCTCGAACAGCGCCAGAATGGCCGGGATGGCGCGAAAACCGTTCATCGCCTGATAGGGGGTGAGGGCAAACACCAGCTCTGGCTTGTGGTTCGGGTCCTTGTAGTTGCGATTGCTCGCCTTGATATTGATGCCTGCGGCCTCCTCTTTGGCAAAGCCCGCTTCGGCCTGAACCTTGCTCGGGTGCACCTGAATGGAGAGGGCCTTCTCGGCGCACAGCACCTTGAACAGGAATGGCAGGCTGCCAAAACGGGCGAGGGTGGCCTCACCCAGCACGGCGGCGGGGGCGCGCTCGATCAGGGTCGAGAGCTTCTGGGTCTGGCCCGCCACGACTACGTCGGAGCAGCCGTTGGGGTGGGCGCCCATCCAGAGCTCGGCCTGGGGTTTGCCCTCCGGATTGGCAATGCCAAACAGGGTGGTGAGGGAGTCATGACTGCCCCAGTCATAGCCTTGAATCGGGTTTTGCATCAACAGAAAGGAGGGCAGATCGCTACTGCTCATAAGGGACGCCTCGTCTAGTTTGAAGAAAATCGGGTGCAGAAAAGGGTGGCATTGCTGCTGTGGACCGGACTATAACATGGGCGGTCGCGCGCGCCGCAACCGCTTGCCTCTCTCTTGATCAGGATCACCATGTCTCTCATCTTCAGCCAACTGCTCGACGGAGCCCTGAGCGAACAGGTTCCATTTGACCAAATCTGGTTTGCCAGTGAGCAGGGGGTACCCCCCGGTTTCAGCTATCAGGTCAACTTTCCCCGCCTCGAACTGGTGTTCAGCGGCGAGTATCTCAACCAGATCTGGGACAGGGAGGAGGGGGTCAGGGAGATCAGCGTATTGCCGGGACAGGCGCTCTATATTCCCCCCAACGGCTGGAACAAGCCGCTCTGGACCACCGACTGCTCGGTGCTGAGCCTGCTCTTTGGCAAGCGCCAGCTGGGCTTCAGTCTGGTGAGCAAGCGACGGGAAGACCCCGATTTCTTCGATGTGCAAAAGCACAGCATCATGGCGCGAGCGGGCCACGTCATCGAACACATACTGGCGGCGCTCAACGTGCTGGCCGAGGATCCCGGTCGCTCTCCCACCGACGACCACCTGCTGCAGGCGTTGTTGTCGAGTGCTCGGCAACTGCTGATCGCCTCTGCCACAGATCGACCGCGGGGGGCGGATCTCTTCCACGGGATCTGCATCTATATCCAGGAAAATTTTCACCGCCCCATCACCCGCGACTCCATCGCCCACCGCTTCAACGTTTCGGCCAGCCACCTCTCGCACCTGTTTCGCGAGCAGGGCCATATGCGCCTTGCCGATTACATCAGCTGGGTACGGATCGATCGGGCCAAATTCATGCTGAAAAAGTACCGCTTTCGCCTTGAAGAGGTGGCGAGCCGTTGCGGTTACAGCGACGTGAACTACTTCTGCCGGGTGTTCAAGCAGAAGACGGGATTGACCCCGACCCAGTATCGCTCCCTGAGCCAGCCCCAGAACCAGAATCATGAGCTGGCGTGATAAAAACGGGGGCAAAACAGGGGCGCGGTCGGGAGGCAATCGCCACTGTCAAAGAGGCTCTACCTCTTTGGTCTGACATGCGAGCTCGCCATTTTATTATGAAAATGAATGGGCTAAGATGGCCGCGCGCAACAAACAAGTTGATAACAAACGGAAGTTAGGAGATGCCGATGGAAAGCAAAGTAGTTATCCCGACCCAGGGCCAGAAAATCACAGTCGATGCCAGCGGCAAGCTGCAGGTTCCCAACCATCCGATCATTCCGTTTATCGAAGGGGATGGCATCGGTGTTGACGTAACCCCGGCCATGTTGAATGTGGTGAATGCTGCGGTCGAGAAAGCCTACAAGGGCGAGCGCAAGATCGCCTGGATGGAGATCTACACCGGCGAGAAGTCGACTCATGTCTATGGCGAAGGTGCCTGGCTGCCGGCCGAAACCCTCGATTTCATTCGCGAATACTGCGTGGCCATCAAGGGCCCGCTGACCACGCCGGTCGGTGGCGGTATCCGCTCTCTCAACGTGGCGCTGCGTCAGGAGCTGGATCTCTACATCTGCCTGCGCCCGGTGCGTTACTACGACGGCACCCCGAGCCCGGTGAAACGTCCTGATCTGACCGACATGGTGATCTTCCGCGAAAACGCCGAAGACATCTACGCCGGCATCGAGTGGAAGGCCGACAGTGCCGAAGCGAACAAGGTGATCGCCTTCCTGCAAAACGAGATGGGCGTGAAGAAAATTCGCTTCCCCGAGTCCTGCGGGATCGGCATCAAGCCGATGTCCAAGGCCGGTACCGAGCGTCTGGTGCGTGCCGCCATCGAGTATGCCATCGACAACGATCGCGACTCCGTGACCCTGGTGCACAAGGGCAACATCATGAAGTTCACCGAAGGTGCCTTCAAGGATTGGGGTTATGCTCTGGCCCAGAACGAGTATGGTGCCCAGCTGATCGACGGCGGCCCCTGGTGCTCCTTCAAGAACCCGAAAACCGGCAAGACCATCGTCATCAAGGATGTCATCGCCGACGCCTTCCTGCAGCAGATCCTGCTACGTCCGGCCGAGTATGACGTCATCGCCTGTATGAACCTCAACGGCGACTACATCTCCGATGCGCTGGCTGCTCAGGTTGGCGGTATCGGTATCGCACCGGGTGCCAACATTGGTGACGGCGTGGCTCTGTTCGAGGCAACTCACGGTACTGCACCGAAATATGCCGGTCAGGACAAGGTTAACCCGGGCTCGCTGATCCTCTCCGCCGAGATGATGCTGCGCCACATGGGTTGGGTCGAAGCGGCCGATCTCATCATCAAGGGGATGGAAGCGGCGATCCGCAACAAGACCGTCACCTATGACTTTGAGCGTCTGATGGAAGGGGCCACCCTGCGCTCCTGCTCCCAGTTTGCTCAGGACATGATCGACCAGATGTAATCTTCTGCTTGCCAGAAAAGACAAAACCGGCGCCATGGGCGCCGGTTTTTTATCTCGAGTGAGTGAAGAGGATCAGATGTTGGCCGCAACCAGATACTTGGCCATCTCCTCGGCCGGGACCATGCCGCCGCCGGTGGCCCACACCAGATGGGTGGCGCGGGCCATGGTTGTCGCGTCCAGTCCCTGCGCGGTTTGCCATGCCGGATTGGCGGCTACACGCCACGGGCCAGCCATGCCGGCCAGCGCCGAGGGTTCCAGCTTGATCTGCTCATCGCGCGCCAGCAGTCCCAGCAGGTCATACATCTCCTGATCGCTCAGGGTGTAGAAGCCCGCCAGCAGCCGCTCCATGGCGCGGCCGACGAAACCGGAGGCGCGCCCCACCGCGAGTCCATCGGCTGCGGTGAGGTTGTCGATGCCCAGATCCTGCACCGCAATGGCATCGTGCAATCCGGTATGGACCCCCAGCAGCATGCAGGGGGAGTGGGTCGGCTCGGCAAACAGACAGTAGACATGGTCACCAAAGGCGAGCTTGAGACCAAAGGCCACCCCGCCCGGGCCGCCGCCGACGCCGCAGGGCAGGTAGACGAACAGCGGGTGGTCGGCATCCACCTTGATGCCCATCTGGTCGAACTGCTTTTTCACCCGCTCGCCTGCCACCGAGTAGCCGAGGAACAGGGTGCGGGAGTTCTCGTCATCGATAAAGAAGCAGTTGGGATCGCGCTCGGCCTCTTTGCGCCCCTGTTCCACCGCAACCCCGTAATCTTCGGCATATTCGACCACGATGGCGCCATGTTCACGCAGTTTGCGTTTCTTCCACTCCCGCGCGTCGGCCGACATGTGGACGGTGACGGTAAAGCCCAGCTTGGCGCTCATGATGCCGATGGACATGCCAAGGTTGCCGGTGGAGCCTACCGCGATGCTGTACTGGCTGAAAAACTGGCGGAACTCGTCGCTAAAGAGCTTGCGGTAGTCATCCTCTTCGCAGAGCAGTCCCGCCTTGATCGCCAACTGTTCGGCGTGGGTCAGCACCTCGTAGATACCGCCACGGGCCTTGATGGAGCCGGAGATGGGCAGGTGGCTATCTTTTTTCAGCAGCAGTCGACCGGTGACTTCAACCCCGTAGCGCTGGTTGAGCGTAGCCTGCATCGCCGGAATGGCGGTGATGTCGGACTCCAGAATACCGTTGCTGGCGCGGGTCTCGGGGAAGGCTTCGCACATGTAGGGGGCGAAGCGGGCCAGCCGAGCGGAAGCGTCCGCCACATTGTTGTTATCGAGCCCCACATAGGGCAGACCGGCAGCCAGAGTGGTGGCGTTGGGGTTGAACCAGGTGACTGGCTCAAGCGCGGTCAGGGATTGCACCAGTGGAAATTGCGCTGTGAGCTGTTGTACGTCGATGTTTTTCATAGTGTTCTCGGTCTTGTTACACGATAAAGGAGAGCAGGAAGGTACCGGCCAGCGCCATCAGGGAGGCGACAAAGGTGGCGGTGGTGTAGTACTTGAGCGTTTCGTTCAGGGTGGCGCCGCAATACTGCTTGACCAGCCAGAACAGAGAATCAGTCACCATGGTGCAGCCAATGGCACCGGAGCCGATGGCCAGGGTCATGATCTCCGGGCTGATGTTCGGGTAGTGCACCATGATGGGGGAGACGATGGCGGTGGCGCCCATCATGGCGACGGTGGCGGAGCCCACGGCGGCGTGCAGCACGATGGCAACCAGCCAGGCCAGCAGAATGGGGTGCATATCCAGCTGGGAGAGGATTGTGGCCAGGCTATCGCCCAGGCCACTTGCCTTGAGCACCCCGTTGAAGGCGCCACCTGCCCCGATGATGAGCAGAATGTTGGCGATGGAGGAGAAGCACTCCTCGGTCTTGTTAAGCAGTCCCTCCATCTTCATTTGCTGGCGGATCCCCAGCACGTAGTAGGCGGTGAAGGCTGCGATAAACATGGCGGTGATGGGGTTGCCGATAAACTCCAACACGGTGTAGAGGTGGCTGGCGTGATCCATGTTGAGCTCGGCGACCGTCTTGGCCAGCATCAGCAGGATGGGCAGCAGCACGGTAAAGAGCGAGGCGCTCAAGGTCGGGAGAGTTGCCTCATCGCGCGCCTTGATGTCGGCAAAGGCATCGGGTACCCCCTTGAACGGGAGCCGGTTGCCCAGCAGTTTGAGGAACAGGGGGCCGCCGATAAGAGAGGCAAAGAGGCCGACCGCCAGACCATAGACGATGACGGAACCCACATCGGCGCCCAGCTGATTGGTGACATAGAGGGCAGCAGGGTGCGGCGGTACGATGCAGTGCACGGCCATCAGGGCGGTGCAGAGCGGAATGGCCAGCTTGAGCAGCGAGGTGTTGGTCTTGCGGGCGATGGAGAAGGCGAGCGGGATCAGCAGCACCACGCCGACTTCGACAAACAGGGTGATGCCACATACCAGACCAACCAGCACCATGATGACATCCGGCGAAAGCCAGCGGCATCTCTGCAGGGCGAGGCCGATGCGCTCCGCCGCGCCCGACACCTCCATCATCTTGCCGAGTATGGTGCCAAGGCCGATGACGGCGGCGAGAAAGCCGAGCGTGCCGCCAATCCCCTCTTCCATGGCGCTGACCATCTTGAGGGGCTCCATTCCCATCAGGGTGCCCACATAGAAGCTGGCCAGCAGAAGGGCCAGAAAGGGGTGGATCTTGCCCTTCACTATGGTGACCACGATAAGAACGATGCTACTTAGCAAGGTAGCGATGACCCATACCTCTGTACTCATACTGCGCCTCGACATCTGTTGTGTGTGATTGTTTATGCGCTATTGAATGAAAATGAGGCGGGGCTGACAAATGATGAAATCGACCACTTGGGTGAGCTGAGGTGATGCAAAATGGCCTTTTTGGTCACATTTTCTGTAAATGATGTTTATTGGGTCTTTTCATTGCATCTGGAAAGGGGGGCTGCGCGGTATGATGTACGTGAACAGGTGAGAGGAGTTTGAATGTATATCGCGGATCACTACATATCGCGCAACAAGCTGCTGAATGGCTACCAGCTGGCCAAGCTGCACACCTTCGAGGCGGCAGCGCGCCACGGCTCTTTTGCCATGGCTGCTGACGAGCTATCCCTCAGTCCCAGCGCCGTGAGCCACAGGATCAGCGCGCTGGAGGAGGAGCTGGGCTTTCAGCTCTTTGAGCGTTTCCATCGTAAGGTGGTGTTGACGGCGGAAGGGCAGCGGGTGTTCTGGGCGCTTAAATCCTCGCTAGAGTTCATCAATCAGGAGATCCTGGAGATCAGGAATCAGGAGCTCTCGGGCACTCTGACCATCTACTCGCGCCCCTCCATCGCCCAGTGCTGGCTGGTGCCAAGGCTGGCCGACTTCTCAAGACTGCATCCCCAGATCGAGCTGAACATTGTGACTGGCAACGAGAACATCAATCTGCACGGTTATGGCATCGATCTGACCCTCTACTTCGATGAGAAGGTACCGGAGCGGCTCGCCATCCACCATCTGATGGATGAGTACATAGTGCCGGTTTGCAGCCCCGAATATGCCATGCAACACAACCTGCTGGAGAATCCCGGTAACTTGCAGCACTGTCGGCTGCTGCACGATCGGCAGGCCTGGGGGTATGACTCCGATGGCGATGAGTGGGAGAGCTGGGCACGCCACCACGGAGTGAGCCTCGCTGAATGCCGGCTCAATATGGGCTTTGATCGCTCCGATCTCGCCATCATTGCCGCCATGAACCACGGGGGCGTCGCCATGGGACGCAAGAATCTGGTGAGCAAGCGGCTGGCGCGCAACGAACTGGTGACCCCGTTTTCGGGCAGTGAGGTGAAGTGCGAGCAGCGTTACTACATTGCGACCCTGCCCAATCGTCAGTGTCCCAAGATCCAGGCGTTTATTGAGTGGGCGCAGCAGATGGCGCAAGAGACGGCATCGGCCTGATGAGGCCGGTTGCTGGAAAAACAGGGGTTATTGGGGGAGGGGATAAACAAGCGCCTTGCAGCGCGGTGCTGCAAGGCGAATAGTCGAAGGATCAGGTGGTTCTTTCCAGATGGTGCTGGTAAATCTGCTGCCACTTGTCCAGCTCGGTCTCATCCCCTTGCTGCTGCCAGAACTCGCAGATGGAGCTGGCAAGCTCGGATGCCATGGCGTGGTCGCCATCGCGGCGGCTCATCAGATATTGTCCAAGCCAGCTTTGGTACTGTTTCATTGCACGATCTCCTTATCAATTTGACGATTGATACTGCGGCTGCGACGGCTCCACACCCTGAACGGGCCCGGTCGCAGGCACCTTGCGCCTTGTCTGCGGATCTTCCTGTTTTTCGCCGTTATAAGTGTCAATTCAGACAGATAGCGGTCGAGAAAGGAGCGAAGGTGTCAAAAATTGGCCACTACCTTATCACAAAAAGATGTGAAGATCAGGTTTTGGGGTCAATTGGGTTATAAATCGGGCGAAAATTGAGCCGGATAGCGACAGAAGGGGCCAGAAAGCTTGCGCCCTATCTTGTCTGTTGCGGGCTGTATGGCTGGAAAATTACTGAGTGAGGCGGCGTGCCTGCCAGTAGCGGCTGTTCCAGTAGACATTGTCGAGCCGCGAGCGGATCACCCCCTTGCTGGTGGAGGCGTGGATAAACTCCCCGGCACCGGTGTAGACCCCCACGTGATACTGCTGCCAGCCGGTCTTGAAGAAGACCAGATCGCCATGCTGCAGCCGGTAGCGATCGACGGGTTGGCCGATATTGGCCTGGGATTCGGTGGTTCTTGGCAGGTTGACCCCCAGCACCTGGTTGTAGGCGAGCTGGGTGAAGGCAGAGCAGTCGAGCCCGGCGCGGCTGGTGCCGCCCATCCGGTAAGGGACACCGCGCCACTGCTGATAGAAGCCGTCGAAGGCGCTGCTCTGGCGCGGGGCCGGTGGCGGCTCAGGCGTACTGGAACAGGCGGCCAGCAGCAGGGTCAGCAGGATCAGCAGCAACGGACGGTACATCGGGGCACATTCTCCAGATCAAACGTGGCAAAACAGGTGCGACAGGACACGTTCGGCACGACAACTTTTCCATCATAAACAAGGTATTGGTCAGATACCTAGCTAGATGTGACGAAAATGGTCGTTTTGTTGCAAAAAAACGCCAGCACGGTGGCTGGCGCTTGGGGTCTGGCGTCACAGGTCAGGAGACGGGGCTGATCAGCGGCTTGAGCAGCTCGGCCAGCTTGTAGAAGGTCTGCACCCGGGTGGTGCTGGGGCGCCACACCAGCCCGATCTCGCGATAGGGGTGTTCGCCCGGCAGCGGGATGGCCACCAGATCGGAGTTGTCGAGAATACCTGCGTCGATGGCCATCTGAGGCAGGAAGGTGGTGCCAAGACCCGCCTCCACCATCTGCACCAAGGTGTGCAGGCTGGTGGCGGCGAACGGGTTGATCTTGCTCTTGTCCCGCAGTCGGCAGGCGCTCACCGCATGCTCGGTCAGGCAGTGCTCCCGCTCCAGCAGGAAGATGCTCTGGTTGGGCAGCTCCTTGTAGTCGAACGGGGTGTGCAGACCGGCCGCCATGCTGGCGGGCATCACCATGTGGAAGGGGTCCTGACCGACCGTCTTGCAGTGAAAGCCGCCAATCTCGATGGGCAGGGCAAGGATCAGCAGATCGAGCTGCCCCTGCTCAAGCTGTTTGAGCAGATTGCTGGTGGTATCTTCCCGCAGCAACAATTCGAGATCAGGATAGGCCTTGCTGCACTCTTTGAGCAGCTTGCTCAGGAGGAAGGGGGCAATGGTGGGGATGCAGCCGAGCCGCACCGTGCCCTGCATCACCCCACCCTGATTGAGGCCAAGCTCCATCAGATCCCGCGCATCGGAGAGCAAATTGCGAGCTCGCTCGACGATTTCCATGCCGACCGGGGTCATAATGAAGCTCTTGTGGTCACGCTCCACCAGTTGCAGGTTCATCATGTCCTCCAGCGTCTGGATCCCGGTACTCAGGGTCGATTGACTGACATGACAGGCCTTGGCGGCGCGATTGAAGTTCTTGTGCTCGTCGAGAGCAACCAGATATTGCAGCTGTTTGAGGCTGGGCCAACGTTGCATAGAAAAACCCGATTAATGCTATCTATTTAATTTGATTTACTAATCTACCACCGGGTATATAGTTTGTCGCTTGAATTAGACGGACTTGGCTCTAGGTAGCCCAATCCTGACTGGATTGTTCACTTCACATAAAGAGGAATTGAATATGGTATTGGTAGGCCGTCCCGCACCCGATTTTACCGCTGCAGCTGTTCTGGGTAATGGTGAGATTGTTGACACTTTCACCCTGTCATCCCACATCAAAGGCAAAGCTGCCGTTGTCTTCTTCTATCCGCTCGATTTCACCTTCGTTTGCCCGTCCGAGCTGATTGCCTTCGACCACCGCTATGAAGAGTTCCAGAAGCGTGGCGTGGAAGTGATCGGTGTTTCCATCGATTCCCAGTTCTCCCACAACGCATGGCGCAACACCAAAGTGGAAGATGGTGGTATCGGTCAGGTCAAGTACCCGCTGATCGCCGACGTCAAGCACGAAATCTGCAAAGCCTACGACGTTGAGCATCCGGAAGCCGGTGTTGCTTTCCGTGGCTCCTTCCTGATCGACAAGAGCGGTGTTGTTCGTCACCAGGTTGTCAACGATCTGCCGCTGGGCCGCAACATCGACGAAATGCTGCGCATGGTCGACGCCCTGCAGTTCCACGAAGAGCACGGCGAAGTGTGCCCGGCTCAGTGGGAAAAAGGCAAAAAAGGTATGCAAGCCTCTCCGGACGGCGTTGCCAAGTACCTGTCCGAGAACGCTGACTCCCTGTAATCGGGTTAGCTCTCTGCTTGAAAAACCGGTGCCAAGGCACCGGTTTTTTGATATCTGCAATTTATTGCTCCGATGTTCATAGCGCAAGGTCATGCGGGTCTTGCTCATTGCCCATGGCTGGAGCCCGGGATGATGGTGTCGGGCAAGAGAGCGGGCGCAGTTCCCGGCAGGCCATGGCACATCGGGCCGCCATCTGGCGCTGAAATTGTTTCACCTACGCAACGGATATCAAGATTTCCCATCTTAATTTGCAACAATATGAGTCCAGGAGTGGACATAAGAGTCGCCGGAATAGGCGCTAGTGAAGCGCCGTGTTGGCCCTTATCAGCAAGAGGATCGTGGGCAAGCGGCATGGCTGCGAGAGTTGGGCGGTGCGCAGTGGTTTGCCCGCAGAGAAATGCGAAGGATAAAAAAAGCGCGCCTTGGGCGCGCTTTTTTGCGGGAATCAGCGGCTATTCGTCAAAGACCCCGAAGTGCTCCTTGGCGAAGTTGACCCGCTGCTCCACGTTCATCTTCACCTGACCCAGCTTCTCGATGGTCTTGAGGTTGGGCACCAGACCGCGGCCGTTGGCGATTTGAATGGCCAGACCCGGGCGGGCGTTGAGCTCCAGCAGCATGGGGCCGCGGAACTTGTCGAGCACCATGTCGGTACCGATATAGCCCAGACCCGACATCTCGTAGCAGGAGGCGGCCAGCGTCAGCAGGGTATCCCAGTGGGGCACCTTGAGCTCGTAGAGATCGAGGCCGGTATCCGGATGGTGGCGCAGCGGATTGCCAAACTGCACCGCCCGCAGGGCACGGCCGGTACGCAGGCAGAGACCCACGCCCACAGCGCCCTGGTGCAGGTTCGCCTTGCCATCGGAAGCCGAGGTAGAGAGGCGCATCATCGCCATCACCGGGAAGCCCTTGAAGATGATCACCCGGGCATCGGGCACCCCTTCGAACGAGTAGCCATCGAACACGTCATCGAAGTTGATGAGGCCTTCGACCAGCGCCACGTCGGGCTTGCCGCCCAGCGAATAGAGCCCCGCCAGAATGTTGGAGACATGGCGCTCCAGATCCTGACCGTTGCTGGCACTGCCGTTGGGTTTGTAGAAGAGGCCATCTTCCTGACGCAGGATCACCAGGATCCCCTTGCCGCCGGAGCCGCGCGCCGGCTTGATGCAGAAGCCCGGCCAATCCTTGACCAGCTCGGTGATGCGACCCACGTCGTGCTGGGCGCGGATGGTGCCGATCAATTCCGGCACCGTTACGCCTGCATCGAGCGCGATACGCTTGGTCTGCAGCTTGTCATCCACCAGCGGATAGAGGCTGCGCGGATTGTAGCGACTGATGTAGGAGTGGTTGCGCTTGTTCATGCCGAGGATGCCTGCCTGCGACAGGCTCCACGGGGTGGTGTACTTTTCCCAGAACCACATCTGTTACTTGTCCTTACCCGGGGTGGTACCGGAACGCATCTCGTCTACCAGCGGCTTGAAGCGCTTGAGTTCGCTCAGCTTGTAGCCGGTGTAGTTACCCATCAACAACACGGTCGCCATCAGCACCAGCTGCAGGCCGAGGAAGTTGAAGGTGAGGTGACGAATGAGCTCGTTATCCATGGCCAGATAGGCGATGACTGCCACCAGCAGGGAGCCGCCACCCTGGCGGAATACCTCTTTCGGGCCCTCTTCTTCCCACAGGATGGACATCCGTTCGATGGTCCAGGAGAGGATAATCATCGGGAAGAAGGTGATCTTCATGCCGTCGGTCAACCCCAGCTTGAAGGCAAACGCCGAGAAGACCCCGATCAACGAGATAACCATGATGATGATGGCCGATATCCGCGCGACCAGCAGCAGGTTGAGCCGCGACAGGTAGGAGCGGATCACCAGACCGGTGCCGACGATAAGCAGGAAGCCCACCAGACCGGTGATCAGCTGGGTCTGGATAAAGGCCACCGCGATCAGCACCGGCATAAAGGTACCGGAGGTCTTGATCCCGACGATGACCCGCAGGAACACTACCATCAGCACGCCGATGGGGATCAGCAGCAAGCCCTTGAACAGGGTCTGCTCTTCCAGCGGCAGGCTGTGGATGGAGAAGTTCATCATCTCTGACTTTTCAAACTTCTGGGCCAGCGCCACGCTCACCGGTTGCTCCTGCTCGATCATCGAGAAGCTTACCTTGGAGTTGTGGCCGCCAGTCACATCCAGCAGTGAGCCGGAGTTGTATTCCCACAGCAGCAGGTTGCCAGGACGGCCCTGTTCGCCGGTCTGCGGGTTGAACAGCTTGTAGTCGGTCGGGCTGTTGAACACCTGCAGGTAATCGACCAGCTCCTGACGACGGCGACCATCTTCTAGGCTCAGGGCGTGGACGACGCGGGCCGGTACGTCAGCATTGTTGAGCAGCTCGGCGATCAGGTTGGCGCGGCTCTTGTGCTTTTTCAGCAGCTCGGCGTTCTGCTCCTGCTTCTCGATCTCCTTGATGATCTCGCGAGTCAGGGTGTAGCCGTCGGCAGAGCGCTCCTGGGCGCGCTCCAGGATCTGCTTCATGGCGGTGGCGTAGGGCTCGCTCTCGATCTGCTTCTCGATGGCGGGCGGCTGCGGGTTGGCAGCCGGCTTGGCGTGCGCATCCGCCATCATGTCGACGCGGTAGTAGAGCTCCTGACGGCCGGAGGCGGTGCGGATCGACCACTCGGCGCGCGCATCGCCATCCTTCTCGACGAAGGAGAGGCCGTAGCCGGGGCTGGCGGCGTTTTCGTTCATCAGGGTAAAGCCGGGCTGGGTACCCGGAATGGCCAGGGAGGCGATCACCGGCTCACCGGTGGCTTCAAACTCCAGCTTGGCTTCGATAGACCAGATCTGGCGCTTTTCACCGGGCGTGAGCGGAACGTCCAACGCGATGTGGTGATAGATCGTCATCCCCAGGCCGACAATGTACAGCAGGGCTACCAGCAAATAGAACGGCTTACGGGAAACCATGGATTATTTCACATCCTTGAGCTTGGGTTTTGGTTGGATATATTCGCGGGCCACATCGACCACAGCGATATCTTTCAGGAATTCACGACCCAGCAGCACGGGGAAGGCCATGTCGCTACGATCTTTCAGGGTAAATTCGGCCTTCTCGGTCATGTCGCCGATGCGCACGGTCAGACGTACCACGGGACGGCGGTCGAGATCGTCGGCAGAGGCCTGACGTACCCGCACGTGGCGTACCAGCGGAGCTTCGATCTGGATCTTGTCGTCGGCGTCCTGATGGCTCAGCAGGAAGCGAACCCAGTTTTTGCCGTTGCGCTCGAAAATGGTGATCTCCTGAGCGCTGATGGAGGAGGTGGTCGCACCGGTATCGACCCGGGCCTGGAAGGCGTCATTGGCGGCATCCACCCAGATCCACTCTGCTTCACCCACCATCAGCTTGCCATCGATGGTGTGACCCTGATTGGGCACCGGGCACTTCTCGGCTGGTACAGCCATCGGCTTGGGCGGCTCGGAGGGGAGGGCGGCGATCTTGTGATCTACTTGTTTGACGGACTCTTTCATATTGGTGACATCTGTATTGAGCTGAACCAGCAGGTGCTGTTGCTGCACATACTGCTTCTGTTGCTGCTCCATGGATGTTTGCAGGCGCTGCTCGCTCTGGCTCAGCTCGCTACGCAACTCGGCCAGTGTCAGTGCAGGAACCTGGGGCGCTTTTTCCATATTGACACACCCGCCGAGACTGAGCAGGGAGAGCAGGGTCATTCCTTTTAATTTGCTTTTCATGTCATTCATTTAACTGTGCTTCCTGGAATTGGGTCAGTGTAACTTCCACAGCCGCCATCGGCTAGTCTTTGGCCTTTCTGGCAATCAGTACGGCACGTTTTGGTGCCGGATGTCCTTCTACCGTGAGTGCCGGATTGTCTGGGTCCAGATAATCACTCAGGGATTCATTAATCATCCAGTCGGTACGACGCTGTTCGTCCGTGCTGGTCATATTTTCATCGACAATCCGCACGTCGGTGAAGCCACAGCGCTCGACCCACAGCTTGAGGGCGGCGCTGGATGGAATAAACCAGACATTGCGCATCTTGCCGTAGCGGTCGGTGGGCATCAGCACATCATTGACACCGCCGTCAATCACCAGCGTCTCCAGCACCAGCTCGCCATCATCCTTGAGCTGGTTGCGCAGCTGCTCGATGTGCTCGATGGGGGATTTGCGGTGATAGAGCACTCCCATGGAGAAGACGGTGTCAAACGCCCGCAGCTCAGGCAGCTCCTGAATGCCGAGCGGCAGCAGGTGGGCACGCTGGTCGTTGCCGGCGAAGTGGCGAATCGCCTCGAACTGGCAGAGGAACAGCGGGCTCGGATCGATGCCGACCGCGAGCTTGGCCCCTTCACCCACCATGCGCCAGAGGTGATAGCCGCTGCCGCAGCCCACATCCAGCACGTAGCGGCCTTCAAGCGGGCTGATATGGGGCAAGACCCGATCCCACTTCCAGTCGGAGCGCCACTCGGTGTCGATATGGATGCCGTGCACGGTGAACGGCCCCTTGCGCCAGGGCATGAAGTGGCGCAGCAGGCTCTCGACCTTCTTGCGCTCTCCTTCACCCAGGCTCTCGGCCGAGCCGATTTCGACCCGGCTTTTCAGCTCGACGTGGTCGGGGGCGACGGCCGGCAGCTTGTTGAGGGCGCGGTTCCAGCGCGGCAGATCGCCGTGCTGGTTATCGTGTTGCCAGGCGTGCAGCTGGGCGGGCAGGGTATGCAGCCAGTGGCTCAGCCGGTTCTTGGCGATCAGTTGATAGAAGTTGGCAAAGTCGATCATGGCTGGGCGTCGCTGGATTTGATGGCAATCATGGAGCCGAAGTTGAAACACTGGAACCAGAGATCCTGATGGACGAAACCGGCGTCGCGCAGGCGCGCCTGATGTACCGGCAAGCTGTCGGTGCGCATCACGTTCTCAAGGGCGGTGCGCTTCTGGCTGATCTCCAGCTCGCTATAACCGTTGGCGCGCTTGAAGTCGAGGTGCAGATCGATGAGCAGCTCGTTGACCGGCTGATCCTCGAAGCGGAACTTCTCGCTCAGGATCAGGATCCCGCCCGGGCGCAGACCGTCGTGAATGCGCTGGATTAGGGCAGCCCGTTTCTCGGGCTCGACAAACTGCAGGGTGAAGTTGAGCACCACCACCGAGGCGTTCTCAATCTCGATGTCGCAGATATCCGCCTCCACCAGTTCCACCGGCACCTCGGATTTGAAACCGGAGAGGTGGGCACGGGCGCGCTCGATCATCGGGTGGGAGAGGTCCACCGCCGTGATGCGGCAACCGGGCTGGCTGATATGGCGGCGCATCGCCTGAGTGGCGGCGCCCAGCGAACAGCCGAGGTCATAGAGTCGGCTCTGTGGCTGGGCGTAGCGGGCGGCCATCATGCCGATGGCTGAGATGATGTTGCTGTAACCCGGCACCGAGCGCTGGATCATGTCGGGAAAGACATCGACGACCTGTTCGTCAAAACAGAAATCACCCAAACGGGCGATGGGGGCGGCAAATATTTGATCTTTGGTATGCATGCTGGCGCAACCTGACAGCCGGCATATCGGCCGACTGCTTTGTTCAATTGAATCGTTGGGTGGCACCCGTCTGGGGGTGGCTCATCACCTGTTTACGAACGGGGTGGCCGGTCATGAGCTCCTGGTGACCGGTCCTGTTCGTAGGGGTCATCTCCGGACCCTTATCGGGAGCCGAGTCATTTGTTACCACTGATTAACAGTAACGGTGACAGGGCTCCTTGCATGGGGCGCTAGTGTAGAGGATTGACGGCCATTTGTCTTGACGCCGGGCCCCGCCAAACCACAAAAATCGCCCTTTTTTTACTGCGTTTTCGGGGCTCTGCGAGGGTTGCTTGTGCCACTGGTTAAAAGGGCAGCACTCCCTGCCGCGCGCGATCGTTTTCCCCCGGCCAGGGGGCCATCTCTTGCCCCAGCAGGCGGCTTACCTGACGGGCCAGTTCGGGGGCTTGGGCGTTGTCGGCGGTGTGGATGTAGAGGTAAAGATCCTTCCCCTCGGCCAGCCATTGGCGCCAATGGGGTATCCAGCTGGGTAGGAAAGGGTGGTTGGCCGCCGGGTCCGGCAGGCCAATCAGGCGCACCATGGGGGCGTTGGCGGTGGCCAGCAGATGCACCGGCAGGCGCGGCTTTTTACCCTGGGCATCAATCAGGGCCGCTGTGGTGGCTGGTACCGAGAAGAGCGGGCGACTGTCGAGCATCACCCGGTTGACCCCTTGTTCCATCAGCAGCCGGTTCAATGCCCGTTCGGCCTCCCCCTTGGCGAAGAAGTCGGGATGGCGCACCTCGAGGGCGTAGCGAAACGCCGGCGGCAACCGTTCGATAAAGGCCGCAAGCCGGGGCAGCCCTTCCGGGCCGAAGCGGGCAGGCAGTTGCAGGGTGAGCTGTCCCAGCTTGTCGTGCAGCGGGGCGAGCAGGCGGATAAAGTCGGCTACCTGTTTGTCTGCGCTCACCAGATCGCTCTGGTGGCTGATGGTTTGTGGAAACTTGAAGTTGAAGCGAAAGTGATCAGGCACCGCATCGGCCCAGCGCTGCACCGTATCGGGGGTCGGCAGGGCGTAGAAAGTGGTGTTGCCCTCCACCGAGTTGAAGACGGTCGCGTAGTGGGCGAGGTGCTCGGCGGGCTTGGCGCCCAGACCCAGCAGCTGGCCTGGCCAGGCGGGGTGGGACCACTGCGGCAGGCCCAAATAGAGGCTCATGGCGACGTCTCTCTCTGATTTTGGTGAATTCGGGCCCCTTTTTTTGCCACTTTTTGCCATCCAGAGCAAAAAACAGGTGAAAGGAGGCTGCTGGCCATTTTACCCAAAAGGGGGTTTTCCTCTATAATGCCAGCCCTTTTGTTTTTCAATTTCTTGTGACCCATGCCTATCTACGAATATCGTTGCGACGTCTGTGGCCATGAATTGGCAAAACTGCAAAAGCTTTCCGATGCCCCCCTGACCGACTGTCCGGCCTGTAGCAAGCCGAATCTGGTCAAGCTGATATCGGCGGCAGGCTTCCGGCTCAAGGGAACCGGATGGTACGAGACTGATTTCAAACCGGGTAAGAAAAAGAATCTGGCCAGCTGTGAGACAGACGGTGCTTGCCAGTCGTGCCCGGCGGCCCAAGGTTAACCGTCTCTCTACAATTTCGAAGGAAGAAGTCCATGCGCTCTATCTATTGCGGACAGGTCAATGAGGCCCATGCCGGGCAGACCATTACATTGTGCGGTTGGGTCCATCGTCGTCGTGATCTCGGCGGTCTGATCTTTATCGACATGCGCGATCGCGAAGGGATCGTGCAGGTGTTCTTCGATCCGGACAAACCGGATGCGTTCGCCCTGGCCTCCGAGCTGCGCGGCGAGTTCTGCATCCAGGTGACAGGTGTAGTGCGCACCCGTCCCGAGTCCCAGCGCAACAGCGACATGGCCACCGGTGCCATCGAAGTGTTCGCTCACGAGCTCAACATCATCAACCGTGCCGAGCCGCTGCCGCTGGACTTCAACCAGGTCAACAGCGAAGAGATCAGCCTCAAGTATCGCTACCTGGATCTGCGTCGCCCCGAGATGGCCAAGTACCTGAAGACCCGCGCCAAGGCCAGTGCCTTCGTGCGCCGCTTCATGGACGAGCACGGCTTCCTCGATATCGAGACCCCGATGCTGACCAAGGCCACCCCGGAAGGTGCCCGTGACTATCTGGTGCCGAGCCGCGTGCACAAGGGCAAGTTCTACGCCCTGCCGCAATCTCCCCAGCTGTTCAAGCAGTTGCTGATGATGTCCGGCTTCGACCGTTACTACCAGATCGTCAAGTGCTTCCGTGACGAAGACCTGCGTGCCGACCGCCAGCCGGAATTCACCCAGATCGACGTGGAGACCTCCTTCATGACCGCACCGCAGGTGCGTGAAGTGATGGAAGAGATGATCCGCAAACTGTGGCTGCACATCCTGAACGTGGATCTGGGCGACTTCCCGATCATGACCTTCGACGAAGCCATGCGTCGCTACGGCTCCGACAAGCCGGACCTGCGTCTGCCGATGGAGCTGGTTGATGTGGCCGATCTGCTGACCGCCGTCGAGTTCGCCGTGTTCGCCGGCCCCGCCAACGATCCGAAAGGCCGCGTGGCTGCCCTGAAAGTGCCGGGCGGCGCCGAGCTCTCTCGCAAGCAGATCGACGAGTACACCAAGTTTGTCGGCATCTACGGTGCCAAGGGCCTGGCCTGGATGAAGGTCAACGAAGCGGCCAACGGTATCGAAGGCGTGCAGTCTCCGGTTGCCAAGTTCCTCTCCGACGCCATCGTGCGCGAGATCCTGACCCGTACCGGCGCGGCCGACGGCGACATCATCTTCTTCGGTGCCGACTCCAAGAAAGTGGTTTGCGATGCCATGGGCGCCCTGCGTCTGAAAGTGGGTCGCGATCTGGGTCTGCTGGAAAACAGCTGGAAGCCGCTGTGGGTTATCGACTTCCCGATGTTCGAGGAAGATGGCGAAGGCGGTCTGGCTGCCATGCACCACCCGTTCACCGCGCCGAGCAACATGAGCCCGGCCGAGCTGAAAGCCAATCCGGTGGGTGCTTACGCCAACGCCTACGACATGGTGATCAACGGTTACGAAGTGGGCGGCGGCTCTGTCCGTATCCACAACAGCGAGATGCAGGCCACCGTGTTCGACATCCTGGGTATCACCCCGGCCGAGCAGCGCCTGAAGTTCGGCTTCCTGCTGGATGCCCTGAAGTACGGTACCCCGCCGCACGCCGGTCTGGCCTTCGGTCTGGACCGTCTCAGCATGCTGCTGACCGGCACTGAAAACATTCGGGACGTTATTGCCTTCCCGAAAACCACTGCGGCCGCCTGTCTGATGACCGACGCCCCCAGCCTTGCCAACGCCGCCCAACTGGGCGAGCTGGCGATTGCAACCACCGTCAAGGGTGATGAGTAAGCCCTTCCGGGCACCGGAGGTCGCGTAGCGGCCTCCCTGTTCCCCTTGCGTTAGCAATGACGTGTGTTACTGAAATTTCAAAAATATAACGGAGAGTCTCTATGGCAGGTCACAGTAAATGGGCCAACATCAAACACCGCAAGGCCGCTCAGGATGCCAAGCGTGGCAAGATCTTCACCAAGCTGATCCGCGAAATCACTACCTCCGCGCGTCTGGGTGATGCAGATCCGGCCAACAACCCGCGTCTGCGTGCTGCGGTGACTGCCGCCCTGACCAACAACATGACCCGCGACACCATCAACCGTGCCATTCAGCGTGGCGCCGGTGGTGGCGATGGCGAGCAGCTCGAGACCATCGTATACGAAGGTTACGGTCCGGCTGGCTCTGCCGTCATGGTTGAGTGTCTGACTGATAACCGCAACCGTACCGTAGCCGAAGTGCGTCACGCCTTCAGCAAGTGCGGTGGCAACCTGGGTACCGACGGCTCCGTAGCTTACCTGTTCAGCAAGAAAGGTCTGCTGACCTTCGTGGGCGTAGACGAAGATGCCCTGATGGATGCCGCGCTGGAAGCGGGCGCCGATGACGTGGTGACCGAAGAGGATGGCACCATCGAGGTTTACACCACCCCGAACGACTTCGGTACCGTACTGGACGGTCTGGAAGCTGCCGGCTTCAAGGCCCAGAGCGCCGAAGTGACCATGATCCCCTCCACCGAAGCGGAGCTGGATGCCGAGACCGCGCCCAAGCTGATGCGCCTCATCGACATGCTGGAAGATCTGGACGACGTGCAGGAGGTGTACCACAACGGTTCCATCTCCGACGAAGTGGCAGCGACCCTGTAATCGCTCCCCGCACTTCTTGCAAATGGCAGCCAGATGGCTGCCATTTTTTTATTGTCGCAAAGGTGAAACAGATATCGCCTTATTTGTTTCATCAGTGAAACTGCCGGTAGCCAGCATTCATCTCCACGCCCGGCTATCACACTCCGGCAGGTTCTCCGAATTTCCCCTTTCCTATCCCGATTTCCATTCGCTCTTGTATCAGTGGCTTGCAGATACCTTCGGCTGGACCAGTGTTGTTTACCTGATGGCGAAGAGCGGCAGGGATTGTTCGCGCATTTTGTACCGGCAGCCCAATCCCGAACCAGGGGGCCTGTGGTATGGATGACCTGATGGATGAGAGTGGTAACGGGTTGTCAGGTCGGGGAGGGAGGAGAGTGGGGGAGTACAGGGTGGCACATATAAAAAAGCCCGCGCAGTGCGCGGGCTTTCTATTTCTACTCAGGCGAGATTACTTGGACTTCTTCTTGCCTTCGGCTTTGGCTTCAACCGGGGCAGCAGCTACCGGAGCGGCTTCGGTGAAGGGACGGCCGTAGTAGGAGTCCAGCAGAACCTGCTTCAGCTCGCTGATCAGCGGGTAGCGCGGGTTGGCGCCGGTGCACTGGTCATCGAAGGCTTCGATGGACAGCTGGTCAACCTTGGCCAGGAAGTCAGCCTCGGCAACGCCAGCTTCGCGGATGGAGGCCGGGATACCCAGGGTAGCCTTCAGCTCGTCCAGCCAGGTCAGCAGCTTCTCGATCTTGGCAGCGGTGCGGTCGCCGGCAGCAGTCAGACCCAGGTGGTCAGCGACTTCGGCGTAACGACGACGAGCCTGCGGACGGTCGTACTGGGAGAACGCAGTCTGCTTGGTCGGGTTGTCGTTCGCGTTGTAGCGGATGACGTTGCTGATCAGCAGGGCGTTGGCCAGACCGTGCGGAATGTGGAACTCGGCACCCAGTTTGTGAGCCATGGAGTGGCACACACCCAGGAAGGCGTTGGCGAACGCGATACCGGCGATGGTGGCAGCATTGTGCACCTTCTCACGAGCGATCGGGTCGTTGGCACCGTTCTGGTAGCTGGACGGCAGGTACTCTTTCAGCATTTTCAGGGCTTGCAGCGCCTGACCGTCGGAGTACTCGTTGGCCAGTACGGAAACATAGGCTTCCATGGCGTGAGTCACGGCATCGATACCACCGAAGGCGCACAGAGACTTCGGCATACCCATGACCAGGTTGGCATCAACGATGGCCATGTTCGGGGTCAGCTCGTAGTCAGCCAGCGGATACTTCTGACCAGACACTTCATCGGTTACTACTGCAAACGGAGTGACTTCAGAGCCGGTACCGGAAGTGGTGGTGATACAGACCAGTTCGGCCTTCACGCCCATTTTCGGGAACTTGTAGATACGCTTGCGGATGTCCATGAAGCGCATGGCCAGATCTTCGAACGCAGTGTTCGGGTGCTCGTACATCACCCACATGATCTTGGCAGCATCCATCGGTGAACCACCGCCCAGCGCCAGGATAACGTCCGGTTTGAAGGAGTGGGCCATCTCGGCACCCTTGCGAACCACAGCCAGGGTCGGGTCAGCTTCTACTTCGTAGAACACTTCCACTTCCATATTCTGTGCTTTCAGCAGGCTGACCAGTTCATCGGCGTAGCCGTTGTTGAACAGGAAGCGGTCGGTCACGACCATGGCACGCTTTTTACCTTCCAGGTCGCTCAGAGCGATCGGCAGGGAACCACGACGGAAGTAGATGGATTTCGGAAGTTTGTGCCACAGCATGTTTTCTGCCCGTTTTGCGACTGTCTTCTTGTTGATCAGGTGCTTCGGACCCACGTTTTCGGAGATGGAGTTACCACTCCAGGAGCCGCAACCCAGGGTCAGGGACGGTGCCATTGCGAAGTTGTACAGGTCACCGATACCGCCTTGAGTAGACGGAGTGTTGATCAGGATACGCGCGGTCTTCATCTTGTCGCCGAAGTACTTGATGCGGTCAGCGTTGCGATCCTGGTCGGTGTACAGACCTGAGGTGTGGCCGATACCACCGATGTTGACCATGTCACAGGCCATATCAACGGCGTTTTCGAAGCTGCTTGCACGGAACATACCGAGCAGCGGGGACAATTTCTCGTGAGCAAACTCGTCTTCTGCACACAGCTTGACGCCTTCACCGATCAGGATCTTGGTATCAGCCGGTACAGTCACGCCTGCCATCTCGGCAATCTTGGTCGCCGGCTGGCCAACGATGTTGGCGTTCAGGGCACCGTTGATCAGGATGACTTTACGGACCTTGTCAGCATCTTCTTTGGAGAGCACGTGGCCCTTGTGAGATGCAAAGCGCTCTTTAACCTGGTCGTAGATGGCATCAACAACGATGACCGCCTGCTCGGAAGCACAGACCACGCCGTTATCGAAAGTCTTGGACATCAGGATGGAGGCAACGGCACGCTTCACGTCGGCGGTTTCGTCGATAACGATAGGCACGTTACCGGCACCTACACCGATAGCAGGCTTACCGGAAGAGTAGGCTGCTTTCACCATGCCCGGGCCACCGGTGGCCAGGATCAGGTTGATGTCGTCGTGTTTCATCAGGGCGTTGGAGAGCTCAACGGACGGTTGGTCGATCCAGCCGATGATGTCTTTCGGTGCACCGGCGGCAACAGCTGCATCCAGTACCAGCTTGGCTGCGGTATTGGTGGAGTTCTTGGCACGGGGGTGCGGGGAGAAGATGATGGCGTTGCGGGTCTTGAGCGCGATCATGGATTTGAAGATCGCAGTAGAGGTCGGGTTGGTGGTCGGAACGATACCACAGATGATGCCTACCGGCTCGGCGATGGTGATGGTGCCCATCTGAGTGTCTTCGCTCAGAATGCCGCAGGTCTTCTCTTCTTTGTACTTGTTGTAGATGTATTCGGAGGCGAAGTGGTTCTTGATAACCTTGTCTTCGATGATACCCATACCGGATTCTTCCACGGCCATCTGGGCCAGGGGGATACGGGCGTTGTTGGCGGCCAGGGCGGCGGCACGGAAGATCTTGTCTACCTGCTCTTGAGAGAAGCTGGCGAATTCACGCTGTGCTTCCTTAACGCGGGCGACCAGTGCATCCAGTTCAGCCAAATTGGTTACTGCCATGTTTATCTCCTGATTATTTGAAAACTGTTTAGTAAGACGTTGGCAATGCCCGGCAATTATAGTCGCCCTGTCAAGGCGGTATCGTTGCAACAGCTTTTTCACATGCCTTACTAAATCGCTTTCTGAGTCGATTATAGAGCGGGGCTGACTCAGAAAAACTTGATCTGGATCATGTGTAACAAAAGAACAAAAGAAATTTTATTTCATGATCCATGTTTGATGGATGTTATCGGAATGTGCATCCTGAAGGAAGCAAAGAGGATTGTAAATAGACGGTAATAATCGCTTTGTATCAAATGGTTAAATAAGGTTTAGCCAGCTTGCCGGAGGTGAAACAGGCGCTTCAGGTTATAAAACATGAATGTTGTGGTTACGAAGTCACCATTCAACCTCTCCTTAAACCCCATTTGTTACGAAATTGCATGTTGTTTTAATCCATGACTAATCCAATTGATGGCTGTGACAGCGATCTTTGGAGCATGGCTGCTGGCCGTTCGATGCCATCTTTGCCATCGCAGCCAAGACGATAAGCCAGGATATGGGCACATAGACAAATGTTGGGTGGCAATCGAGCCCTTTTGCGCAAGTTGGCACCGGTTTATGCCACGTTGCGACCATGCATTAGCGAAACTAACTAAAAAACCCTGTAAATGGTGAGATTATTTGATTGGTGCCCGCTCTGGGGATGATGTAAATTTACGCGCGAAATTAATGGACTGGCCCGATGGGCCCTGCACACGTTTGGAAGGCGCCTATGGCAGCAATTGACGTCTCTTTGTATCTGAAGTTTTTTGTCGGTTTGTTCGCAATCATCAACCCCCTAGGTCTGCTGCCGGTTTTTGTCAGCCTGACCAGCCACTACACCCAGGCTGAACGGATGAAGACCAACACCACCGCCAATATCGCGGTGATGATCATCCTGCTGGTCTCCATGTATATGGGGCAGCTGATCCTCGACGGCTTCGGCATCTCGCTGGCATCGTTCCGTATTGCCGGTGGCTCGCTGATTACCCTGATCGCCTGGTCGATGCTGCAGGGCAAGCTGGGCGAGGTGAAGCACAACAAACAGGAGAAGGGCGAACTGGCGGTGCGGGAATCGATCGCCGTGGTTCCGCTGGCGTTGCCATTGATGGCAGGCCCGGGCGCCATCTCCTCGGTCATCGTCTATGCCAGCCAGAGCCACTGGCAGCAGCTGCTCGGCATGTCGGTTGTTGTCGTGGTCTTCTCCTTCTGCTCCTGGCTAATCTTCCGCGCCGCTCCGCTGCTGTTCAAAATCATGGGTAATACCGGTATCAACGTGGTGACCCGTATTATGGGTCTTATCATGATGTCGCTCGGTATCGAGATCATGGTGGCGGGTATCAAGGGTGTCTTCCCCAGCCTGATGTGAGCCAGGTCTGTTTTATGAAAGCCGGTCCTCGTGACCGGCTTTTTATTGGTTGCTTTTTGGACACCGTTTTTTAGAATCGGACGCTTGTTTAAAAAATGAACATGTCGTTGGCATTTTCATTCTGAAAAACAGGCTGACAGCTGGTTTTTTGACCGGAAAGTAATGATTGTCCTGACAATATCTATTGCAATATCGGAATTGGCAGGGAATTATGCTGGGAGCGGGGTCAATGCCCGCCACTTAAATGAACGCATGGAATGTTCTTGTTGGAGTATGGAAATGACTCATAAAAAAACAATTATTAACACATTGCTGATGGCTGCACTGTTTGGTGGCATCAATATGGCACAGGCTGCCGATGTCCCGGCGGGAACCAAGCTGGCTGATGTTCAGCAGCTGGTAAAAGGCAACGGCTCCGAGCCCGCGACCCTTGACCCGCACAAGACCGAAGGAACGGTCGAATCCAATATCCTGCGCGACCTGTTTGAAGGTCTCGTTGCCTCCGGTCCCAAAGGCGAGATCCTGCCTGCGGTAGCCGAATCCTGGGAAACCAAGGACAACAAACACTACATCTTCCATCTGCGTAAAGATGCCAAGTGGTCCAACGGTGATCCGGTCACCGCGCACGACTTCGAATTTGCCTTCAAACGCGCAGTCGATCCGAAAACCGCCTCTCCTTACTCCTGGTATCTGGAGATCCCGACCATCGTCAACGCCTCCGAGATCATTGCCGGCAAGAAACCTGCCGACACTCTGGGCGTGAAAGCGGTGGACGACTACACCTTCGAGGTGCAGCTCGAGAAAGCCATTCCTTACTTTGTCAGCATGCTCTCCCACACCACCACCTACCCAGTACCCAAGAAGGTGATCGAGAAGTTTGGTGACAAGTGGACCCAGCCCGGCAACATGGTATCCAACGGTGCCTATCAGCTGAAGGATTGGGTCGTGAACGAGCGGGTTGATGTGGTGCGCAACCCCAACTACTGGAATAACGCCAAGACCGTGATCGACAAGGTTACTTACCTGCCGATCCAGTCCACCAACTCCGATCTGAACCGCTATCTGGCCGGCGAAGTGGACATGACTTACCAGATGCCCATCGAGCGCTTCAAGCAGATGAAGAAAGAGAAGCCGGATGAGCTGAAGGTGACTGGCTACGTTGGTACCTACTACTACCAGTACAACTTCAAGAAGAAGCCGTTTGATGACGTACGTGTGCGTACTGCACTCTCCTATGCCATCGATCGTAACGTGATCGCCGACAAGGTGATGGGCCAGGGCCAGACTCCGGGTTACACCCTGGTGCCGGACTTTGTGGATGGCTTCAAGCCGGTGGCTCCGGAATGGTCGAAGATGACCCAGGCCGAGCGCGATGCCAAGGCCAAAGAGCTGCTGAAAGAGGCCGGTTTCGATGCCAGCAAGCCGCTGAAGTTCGAGCTGCTCTACAACACCGACGACAACCACAAGAAAGTAGCGGTTGCCGTTGCCTCCATGTGGAAGAAGCTGGGCGTGCAGGTGAGCCTGGTCAACCAGGAGTGGAAAACCTATCTGGAGACCAAGAAGCAGGGTCAGTTTGATGTGGGTCGTGCCGGCTGGATTGCCGACTACAACGAAGCCTCTTCCATGCTGGATCTGATGCAGACCACCCACGGCAACAACGACGGCAAGTACTCCAATCCGGAGTTTGACAAGCTGATGGACTCCTCTCGCGATCAGGTTGATGTGGCTGCCCGAAACAAGCTCTACGTCCAGGCTGAAGAGATTCTGGCCAAGGACATGCCGATTGCTCCCATCTACCAATACGTGACTGCCCGTATGGTGAAACCCTATGTAGGTGGCTACCCGGCCAACCCGCTGGATAACCTCTACAGCAAAGACATGTACATCATCGCTCACTGATTTTCGTTACAAGTCGCATAACAAGCAGGCCCGCCAGACGGCGGGCCTTTATTACAACCGCGACCCTTTGGAAGCAGTACAGGACAGGAATTGTCTATGTTGAAATTCATTTTTAAACGTCTACTGGAAGCGATCCCGACTCTGCTGGTCTTGATCACCGTCTCCTTCTTCATGATGCGTTTCGCCCCGGGTAACCCCTTTAGCAGCGAGCGCTCGCTCCCCCCCGAAGTAATGGCCAACATCGAAGCCAAATATGGCCTCGACAAGCCGATCGGGATGCAATATCTCACCTATCTGGGCAACCTTGTGCAGGGCGATCTCGGTCCCTCCTTCAAGTACAAGGACTTTACCGTCAACGATCTGGTGAGCCAGGCGCTGCCGGTTTCCGCCAAGATCGGTACCTTCGCCTTTATTTTTGCCGTCACGCTGGGGGTCACTTTCGGCACCATAGCGGCGCTGAAACAGAACTCGATCATCGACTATTTGTTGATGTCGTCGGCCATGGCCGGGGTGGTGATCCCGGGCTTTGTGCTGGCGCCCTTGTTGGTGCTTATCTTCAGTATCCATCTTGGCTGGTTGCCGGCTGGTGGCTGGCAGGGTGGTGGCGTGCAGTTTATGGTGCTGCCGGTGTTTGGCATGATGATGTACTACATCTCCGCCATCTCGCGGATCATGCGGGGCAGCATGATCGAGACCATGAACTCCAACTTTATCCGTACCGCCCGTGCCAAGGGGCTGCCGCTGCGCCACATCATCCTGAAGCATGCGCTGCGTCCGGCCATGCTGCCGGTGGTCTCCTATCTTGGCCCGGCCTTTGTCGGCATCATCACCGGTTCCGTAGTGATCGAAACCATCTTCGGTCTGCCGGGGATCGGTCAGCTGTTCGTCAACGGTGCCCTTAACCGTGATTACTCCATGGTGCTCGGCCTGACCATTCTGGTCGGTGCCCTCACCATCACCTTTAACGCTGTGGTCGATATTCTCTACGCCTTTATCGATCCCAAGATCCGTTACTAATTCGGGAGTGCATCATGGTTGTTTCAACAGAAAAACGCGAAGCCGTCGAGGCATTCGCGCAGAAAGTGGAAGTGGTGGAGGGGCGCTCCCTGTGGAAGGATGCCCGTCGCCGTTTCCTGCGCAACAAGGCGGCGCTCACCAGCCTGATCATCCTGACCATCATCGGTCTGGCGGTCATTGTCGGGCCGCATCTCTCCCAGTACACCTTTGACGATCCCGACTGGGGCGCCATGCAGAGTGCGCCGGACATCGAAGCGGGTCACTACTTCGGTACCGACAGTCTGGGCCGCGATCTCTTTGTGCGTACCCTCTTGGGTGGCCGGATCTCCCTGATGGTCGGCATCATGGGGGCCATGGTGGCGGTCATCATCGGTACTCTCTATGGCGCCGCCTCCGGTTTTATCGGCGGTCGGGTCGACAGCCTGATGATGCGGGTACTGGAGATCCTCAACGCCTTCCCCTTCATGTTCTTCGTCATCATGCTGGTCACCTTCTTTGGCCGCAATCTGGCGCTCATCTTTATCGCCATCGGGGCGGTAAGCTGGCTCGACATGGCGCGGATCGTGCGCGGCCAGACCCTGAGCCTCAAGAGCAAGGAGTTCATCGAGGCGGCCCACGTCTGCGGCGTCTCCAAGTGGAAGATCATCACCCGTCACATCGTACCCAACGTACTGGGGATTGTGGCGGTCTACGCCACCCTGCTGGTGCCCGGGATGATCATGTTCGAATCCTTCCTGAGCTTCCTTGGTCTGGGCGTACAAGAGCCTATGACCAGCTGGGGTGCTCTGCTGGATGAAGGCTCCAAGTCGATGGAAGTGGCCATCTGGCAACTCCTGTTCCCCGCCGGTTTTATGGTGGTGACCCTGTTCTGTTTCAACTTCCTCGGGGATGGTCTGCGTGACGCCCTCGATCCGAAGGATCGCTAATCAAGGCGGCAAGTGGCTGCCAGCAAGAGTGCGGCCACCCATCGCTGACAGCGAATCGGATCGACAGGAAAACGTCACGAAAGATCGATAAGGAGTTTTTATGAAATTACTGGATGTAAAAGATCTGCGGGTCGAGTTCAAGACCCCGGACGGCAATGTGGTGGCGGTCAACGACCTCAACTTTTCTCTCTCTGCCGGTGAAACCCTGGGGATCGTCGGCGAGTCCGGCTCCGGCAAATCCCAGACCGCGTTTGCCATCATGGGCTTGCTGGCCAAGAACGGCGTGATCACCGGTTCCGCCAAATTTCAGGGCGAAGAGATCCTCAACCTCCCCGAGTCCAAGCTCAACAAGATCCGCTCCGAGAAGATCGCCATGATCTTCCAGGACCCCATGACCTCGCTTAACCCCTACATGAAGGTGCAGGATCAGCTGATGGAAGTGCTGATGCTGCACAAGGGGATGAACAAGGCGGCGGCGTTCGAGGAGTCGGTGCGGATGCTGGATGCGGTGAAAATCCCTGAAGCGCGCAAGCGGATGGGGATGTATCCTCACGAGTTCTCCGGCGGTATGCGCCAGCGGGTGATGATCGCCATGGCACTGCTCTGCCGGCCGCAACTGCTGATCGCCGATGAGCCGACCACCGCGCTCGACGTGACCGTACAGGCCCAGATCATGACCCTGATGAACGAGCTAAAGCGCGAGTTCAACACCGCCATCATCATGATCACCCATGACCTTGGCGTGGTCGCCGGTATCTGCAACAAGGTGCTGGTGATGTACGCCGGTCGTACCATGGAGTACGGCAAGGTGGACGATATCTTCTATCGCCCGAGCCACCCCTATACCGAAGGTTTGCTGCGCGCTATTCCCCGTCTCGATACCGAAGGGGAAGTGCTGCCCACCATCCCGGGCAATCCGCCCAACCTGCTGCGTCTGCCCACCGGCTGCCCCTTCCAGGAGCGTTGCCACCGGGTGAGCGAGATTTGCGGCCAGCAGTCGCCAATCCTGACGCCGTTCAATGACGGCCGGGAGCGCGCCTGCCACTGGGTATCGGATGCCATGAACAAGGGGGCCAACTAAATGGGTGCCGAGAAGAAATTGCTGTTGGAAGTGTCTGACCTCAAGGTGCACTTCAGTATCAAGAGTGGCAAGGCCTGGCCATGGGCCAAGCCATCCGATTTGAAGGCGGTCGATGGTGTTACTCTGCGCCTCTACGAAGGGGAAACCCTCGGGGTGGTGGGTGAGTCCGGTTGCGGCAAATCTACCTTTGCCCGCGCCATCATCGGTCTGGTGCCGGCGACGGCGGGCAAGGTGGTGTGGCTGGGGGATGATCTTACCAAGCTCGACCAGAATGCCCTGCGCGAGAAGCGCAAAGAGATCCAGATGATTTTCCAGGATCCGCTGGCCTCTCTGAACCCGCGCATGACCATCGGCGATATCATTGCCGAGCCGCTCATCACCTTCTATCCCAACCTGCCACGGGAAGAGGTGAAGGAGAAGGTGCGCGCCATGATGAGCAAGGTGGGGCTCTTGCCCAACCTGGTCAACCGCTACCCGCACGAGTTTTCTGGCGGCCAGTGCCAGCGGATCGGTATCGCCCGGGCGCTGATCCTCGAGCCCAAGATGATCATCTGCGATGAGCCGGTGTCGGCGCTCGACGTCTCTATTCAGGCGCAGGTGGTCAACCTGCTCAAGTCGCTGCAAAAGGAGATGGGGCTGTCGCTTATCTTCATCGCCCACGACCTGTCGGTGGTCAAACATATCTCCGATCGGGTGCTGGTGATGTATCTGGGCAATGCCGTTGAGCTGGGGACCCGCAAGGAGATCTTCGCCAATCCGCTGCACCCTTACACCAAGGCGCTGATGTCGGCGGTGCCGATCCCGGATCCTGAGCTGGAGCGCAATAAGGTGATTCAGATCCTGGAAGGGGATTTGCCATCGCCGATGAACCCGCCGTCAGGCTGCGTGTTCCGCACCCGCTGTCCGGTGGCTGGCCCCGAGTGTGCCAAGACCCGCCCTGTGTTGGAGGGCAACTTCGATCACGCGGTCTCCTGCCTCAAGGTTGATCCGCTCTGATTGCGCTGGTCGCAATGCAAATAACGGGGCGCTCATACAGCGCCCCGTTTTTTTGCGTTAAGGGTGAAGATGCCTCTTGGCGTTATCTTTTACCGCTGTTAATATCCGCGCAACAAGGGGAGTAACTTCTCGCCGGTTTGTCGTCATTACGGTGCACCCATTTCCTGCAGTGCACCCGGCAGCTGGGCAGTCGATGAAAATGGGCTGTAAGTGAGACCTTGCCGAGAGGCAAGGTGTATCTGCTCCAAACGCAAACCCACGCCTCTCGGTCGTGGGTTTTGTCGTTTTTGGGAGAAGTGAATATGGGTGAATGGTGGATGTGGACCGGTTTCTTCAGCATAGTGCTGGTCCTGTTATGGATTGACATACGCTTTGTCGGTGGTGGCAAATCCCACAAGGTGTCGCTCAAAGAGGCAGGCATCTGGTCCCTTATCTGGGTCAGCGTGGCGCTGCTCTTCAATCTGGCTATCTGGCTCTGGCTGGATCACAGCGCAGGTCGTGAAATTGCCAACCAGAAGGGGCTGGAGTTCCTCACCGGCTACCTCATCGAGAAGGCGCTGGCGGTGGACAACGTCTTCGTCTGGCTGATGCTGTTCGGTTACTTTGCCATTCCGGCCGAGCTGCAGCGCCGGGTGCTGCTCTACGGGGTACTGGGTGCCATCGTGATGCGGGCCGGCATGGTGTTTGCGGGTAGCTGGCTTATCGAGCAGTTCCACTGGATCCTCTACCTGTTCGGCGCTTTCTTGCTGCTGACCGGTGCCAAGATGTTGTGGGCGGCCGACAAGGAGCCGGATCTGGCCAACAACCCGCTGCTGGGCTGGATGCGCCGTCGCTTCAAGGTGACGGAGACGCTGGAGGGGGAGAACTTCTTCGTCTGGCGTGACGGTGTGCGCTATGCCACCCCGTTGCTGCTGATCCTGGTGCTGGTAGAGGTGAGCGACCTTATCTTTGCGGTAGACAGCATCCCGGCCATCTTCGCGGTGACCACGGATCCCTTTATCGTGCTGACCTCCAACATCTTCGCCATCATGGGTCTGCGAGCCATGTACTTCCTGCTGGCGGGCGTGGCCGAGCGTTTTGCCCTGCTCAAATACGGCCTGGCGCTGATCCTGATGTTTATCGGGGTCAAGATGCTGCTGCTGGATATCTTCAAGATCCCGACCGGCATCGCATTGGGCGTGGTCGCGCTGATCCTGCTGGCTTCCATGGGGTTGAGCCTCTGGGTGACCCGCAAGAAAACGGCATAATTGGCAAACAAGCAAAAGGGCTCCCGCGGGAGCCCTTTTTTATGGCAAAGACTGGCTTAGCGCTTGATCTTCTTGGGGTTGGTGTAGCCCCAGATGGTGTACATGTCCGCCAGCAGGGCGCCGTTGTACTCCTCCAGATCGGCCTGTTTCACTTCAGCGTCACCCTGACGGCCAAACAGCACCACCTCGTCACCGGGTTTCACCCCTTTCAGGTCGGTCACGTCCACCATGATGGTGTTCATGGAGGTCTTGCCGACCACCGGCACCTTCTGGCCCTGGATCAGCACATAGGCCTTGTTGCTCAGGGAGCGGCGATAACCGTCGGAGTAACCGAGCGGCAGGTTGGCGAGCCAGGAGTCGCGCTTGAGGGTAAAGGTGCGGTCATAACCGACGGTGTTGCCAGCCGGGTAGTGGTTGACGGAGGCAACCTGGGTCTTGAACGCCATTACCCGCTTGTACTCGGTGTAGGAGGGGATGGAGTCACCATAGAGCAGGCCACCCGGGCGCACCATGTCGAAGTAGGCGTCCGGCACTTCAAGTGTTGCGAAGGAGTTGGCGGCGTGGATGGTGATCTTGCTGCGATCCAGTTTGCCTGCTTCCAGCAGCCACTGGGAGTCCAGCTTGAACTGGGCCAGCCCCATCTTGACGTCCTCTTTCTCCTCCACCGGGAAGTGGGTCATGATGCCGACCGGGGTGATCCCCTTGAGCTTGAGCATGGCCAGCGCATCCTGCTTGGAGTCGGCCAGCCGCAGATCGATGCCGTTGCGGCTCATGCCGGCGGAGTTGAGCGCGATATGCACCGGAATGGTGGTGTGGTGGCGCTGGGCGATATCGGCGATGCCCTGAGCACTCACCAGACTGCCGATGAGCTCCTCCATCTTGTAGGGCAGGGCCTGCTCCACTTCGTCCGGGGTGGCGGCACGTACCCGCATCAGACGGCCGGTGAAGCCCTTCTCGCGGGCGACACGAGCTTCTTCATTGCTGGCGATACCGATGCAGGGGATACCCGCTTTCACTACCGAGGGAACCAGCAGATCGATACCGTGGCCGTAAGCATCCGCCTTCATGATGGCGCAGATCTTCGGGCCTTTGTCACCGAGGCGATCCTTGAGGGTCTGGATATTGTGCTCGAAGGCGCCGAGATCGACTTCCAGCCAGGCATTGCTTGCGGTCTGGACTTCGCCGTTGCGGTGATCGCTGGCCAGCGGCAGGTAGGGGGCAGCAACCGCTTGCCCGGCCAGCAGGCCGAGGATCAGGGTGGCCAGCAGTGTTTTCTTGTGCATGGTGGTTCCTTTTTGTTGTTCGCGTGAGGATAGTGTGGGTCGAGTTGGTCACATTGGCTGTAGCTCAACGTCAACTTGTTGTTATTATTATGATCTTTGTCACTCTCGGCAGACTTGGACAAGCGATTGAGTCTACCGCAGGCGTGGTTGTTCCGACACTTTTCAGGGGAAAAAAATGGTCAATCTGGAGTTGCGCCTGCCACCGCCACTGGTGTTTGTCTGTTGTGCCGCCGCCATGTGGTGGGTCAGGGGAGAGACACCCCCTGGAATGGGGATGTGGGGCCTCATCGCCCTTCTGTTTGCTGCGGGAGCCATCATGGGCTTTGGCGCCCTGTTTCGCTTCAGGCATCACAAGACCACCGTCAGTCCCACCCGGCCGCATGAAACCCGTCATCTGGTTACCGGCGGTGTCTATCGCATCAGCCGCAATCCCATGTATCTGGGGCTGTTCTGCTGGCTGGCCGCCTGGGGCTGCTATCTCGGGGGAGTCTGGGTCTGGGCTGGCCCGGCACTGCTGGCGCTCTGGTTGACCCGTTTCCAGATCATGCCGGAGGAGCGGCTGCTCCGTGCCCGGTTCGGCGAAGAGTATGCTCGCTATTGCCAGCAGGTGCGGCGCTGGTGTTAAGGCGGTGAGTAGATCGGGGAGGGATTGCCGGCGCAGCGGAAGCGTTGCCGGCAGATAAACGGGGTTAGAAATGGTCGCCTTTCTCGTCCTTGGTTGGTTCGAGGCTCCAGCCGGTGGCATCGCTGCTGCTGGCGATCTGGCCCTTCTCCTTCCATAGCTTGATCTTGAGGCGCAGGTTGTTGGCCGAGTCGGCGTTCTTCACCGCCTCCTCCTCATCGATCACTCCCTCCACCACCAGATCGAACAGGGCGCTGTCAAAGGTGACCATACCGAGGGCCTTGGATTTCTCCATCACCTCCTTGAGGCCGCCAAACTCGCCGCGCTTGATCATGTCGCGGATGGTGTGGGTGCCCAGCATGATCTCTACCGCGGCCCGGCGCCCGCCATCGGTGGTCTTCACCAGCCGCTGGGAGACAAACGCCTTGAGGTTGTTGCCAAGGTCGTTGAGCAACTGGGGACGGCGCTCTTCAGGGAAGAAGTTGATGATGCGGTCCAGCGCCTGGTTGGCGTTGTTGGCGTGCAGGGTGGAGATGGCGAGGTGGCCGGTTTCGGAGAAGGCCAGTGCATGCTCCATGGTCTCGCGGTCGCGAATTTCCCCGATGAGGATGACGTCCGGTGCCTGACGCAGGGTGTTTTTCAGGGCTGCGTGGAAGCTGCGGGTATCCACGCCCACTTCCCGCTGATTGATGATGCTCTTGCGGTGGCGATGAACGAACTCCACCGGATCTTCGATGGTGATGATGTGGCCGCCGCTGTTGCGGTTGCGATGGTCGATAAGCGCCGCCAGCGAGGTCGATTTACCCGAGCCGGTACCGCCAACGAATAGCACCAGTCCGCGCTTCTCCATGATGGTGTCGAGTAGCACGGGGGGCAGTTTCAGATCTTCGAAGCGGGGGATCTCGGTCTTGATGTTGCGCGCTACCAGCGACACTTCGTTGCGCTGCTTGAAGATGTTGATCCGGAAACGGCCGATCTGCGGCAGCGAGATGGCGAGGTTCATCTCCAGCTCCCGCTCGAACTGCTCCTTTTGCTCCTTGTCCATGATGGCCTCGGCAATGGCCGCCACATCGCCCGGGTTGAGCGGTGTCTCATTCAGGGGGCGCAGTACCCCGTTGAATTTGGCGCAGGGGGGGGCGCCGGTCGACAGATAGAGGTCGGAGCCATCCTGTTTGGCCAGGGTCTGTAACATGTCTCGCAATTCCATGGTTTTGCCTCGTCTATCAAGCAGATGCCATTACTTCGAATGTCCTTGAGTGTACAGCCTCAGGCGCCGGTCAGTTTCTCGCGGAAGACAAAAAAGACGGCGCCCAGAATACAGAGCCCTGCCCACAGGTAGTCCCATTTCAGATCTTCTTTCAGATAGAAGATGGAGAAGGGGACGAACACGGTGAGGGTGATCACCTCCTGCAGGATCTTGAGCTGCCCCACGGAGAGCACGGTATGGCCGATGCGGTTGGCGGGCACCTGCAGCAGGTATTCGAACAGGGCGATGCCCCAGCTCACCAGGGCGGCGATGATCCAGGGTTTGTGATCCATGCTCTTGAGGTGGGCGTACCAGGCGAAGGTCATGAAGACGTTGCTGCACAGCAGCAGACCGATACTGGTGAAAATCGGGTTCATTGGGTTCTCCTCGCAAATTCGGCGCATTTTATCCCTGAACCGATAGTTTTCATACGCGGTGGGGCAGGGTATTTTTAAGCAATCAGGATGAGCCGTGCGAGGTTGGTGCGGAATGGGCAAGTTATACAGGATTGTGCTGTTACTGTTGTTTGCCGCGGGGTGGGTCAATGCGATGCCGACGCTGACGGTCGCGACCGATGTCTGGCCCCCCTTTCGCATTTTGCAGCCAGATGGACAGCTGCAGGGGATCGATATCGAGATCCTGCACCGGCTGGAGCAGGAGAGCGGCATCCGGCTGCAGGTGAAACGGATGCCCTGGGGGCGAGCGCTCAAGCAGATGCAGACCGGACAGGTCGATCTGATGATTGGGCTGGCCCATACCCCGGAGCGGGCACAATTTATCGATTACCTGCAACCGGCCTACTATCAGTGCTGGCCCGCCTTCTATGGCAAGCGCGAGCAGGTGGCCCGGCTCGATCAATACAGTCACCTGCTGGGCGTCAAGGTGGGATTCGTGCTCAACTCCGCCTACTTTGAACCGTTCGACAGCGACATCCGGCTCGACAAGCACGGGGTCGCTACCGAGGATCAGCTGCTGCGGATGGTGCAGCGCGGCCACCTGCCGCTGATGATTGGCACTGACTGTCAGGTCGATTACGCCCTGAGCCGCGAACCGGCCCTTGCCCTGGCCAAAGCCCCTTACCGGCCAGCCCGTCCCATCACCCTGTATCTCGGAATGAGCAAACGCTCACCCTATCAGGATCTCAAGTTGCCGCTGGCGCAGGCGCTGCAAACGCTGGTGGTAAACGGCGAGATCCAGCAAATCGCCAGACCCTATCAGCCTTGACCTCGGGTGGCACGGCGCTGTTATCATTCCCCTTCTCGATTCTCCTTCGCGGCCAGAGTGGCCAGCCGGGGGAGAAACCCTCTTTCGTTGCGGGGAACCTGCTTGTATCTCTCACTTGTTGCGCGTCAGCAGCGCTGGCAGCGGCGCTGGCTGCTTGGCCTCTTGCTGCTGACCCTGCTGCTTTTTCTCTTCTCCCTCGCCTGGGGTGAATTTGTGCTGCTGCCCTGGCAGCCGCTGGGGGAACTTGAGCAGCGCATTCTGCTGGAGCTGCGTCTGCCGCGTGCCCTGCTGGCCTTGCTGGCAGGGGCGGCTCTCGCCTGTGGCGGCGCCGTGTTGCAGGTGATGCTGCACAACCCGGTGGCCGAACCCGGTCTGCTTGGCGTGTCTAGTGGAGCCGGACTGGCCGCCATGGTGGCGATGGCGGTGGCCAAGGCGCTTGGCGTCTATCTGCCCGGCTGGGGGCTGTCGCTGGCGGCCTTTGGTGGCGCCCTGCTGGTGACCATGCTGCTCATTCGGCTGGCGCGGCGCGCCCGGCTGGGCCATGCCAGATTGCTGCTGTTTGGTGTCGCCATCGGCATTCTCACCAATGCCGCCATGACCTGGCTGCTCTATTTTGCCGACGACAGTTCGCTGCGCGAGTTCATGTTCTGGATGATGGGCAGCCTCTCCTATGGCAGCCAGCAGCTTGGCTGGTGGTGGCTGCTGTTGCCGCTCACCCTGCTCTGGCTCTGCCGCCAGGGCAAGGTGCTGCAACAGTTGTTGCTGGGGGAGACCCAGGCCCGCCTGATGGGGCTGGATGTGGACAAGATGCGGGTGCGGCTGGTGCTGGCGGTCTGCCTGCTCACCGGACTGGCGGTATCCCTGTGCGGCGTCATCGGTTTTGTCGGGCTGGTGGTTCCCCATCTGCTGCGGCTCTGTGGCGGCAGCGATCAGCGCTTTTTGCTGCCCGCCTCGGCGCTGGGCGGCGGGGCCCTGCTGCTGGCAGCCGATCTGGTGGCACGCTCCGCCTTGAATGCCGGCGAGCTGCCCATCGGCGTCATCACCGCCTCGGTCGGTGCGCCGCTCTTTATCTATCTGCTGCTGAGACAAGATGCCCATGCCACCTCGTGATGAACTGCGGCCAAGCCTTCCCCTGCTGGCCGCGCAGGGGCTCACCGTCGCCGACCGGCTCGCCCCCCTCGATATCGGCTGGCAGGGCGGCCAGCTGGTGGCTTTGCTCGGCCCCAACGGCAGTGGCAAATCGACCCTGCTTGGCGCCCTGGCCGGCATCTTGCCGGCTGGCGGGAGTGTGCAGATCGATGGCGAGCCGGTCGGGGAGCTGAGCTGGCCGGAGCTGGCGCAGCGGCGCGCCATGTTGCCCCAGCGCCAGCCCCAGCTGTTTCATATTCCGGTGTTTCAGGTGCTTAGTCTGGGGCTCGCCGAGACCACCTCGGCCAGCAGGCAGAACGAGGCGATCACCGCCTTGTGTCAGGCGCTGGAGCTGGATGGCTTGCTGGCCCGGGATTTCAGCAGGTTGTCGGGGGGCGAGCAGCAGCGGGTGCTGATTGCCCGCACTCTGTTGCAGGTGTGGCCGAGCCTCAATCCGGCAGGCAAGGTGCTGCTGCTGGACGAGCCGCTGGCAGGGCTCGACCTGCATCATCAGCTTGCCCTATTGCGGCTGCTGAAAACCCTGGCCGGGCAGGGTTTGCTGGTGGTGCTCGCCATCCACGATATCAATCTGGCCATCGACTGGGCCGACCGCATTCTCTGCCTGCAACAGGGCACCGTGGTGCGCGAGGGGGGCGTCGAGCTGGTGGATGAGGCGCTGCTGGAGCAGGTGTTCCAGATCCGCACCGACCGCATCGAAGCGGCAGGGCGGGTCTGGTTTATGCCCACGCTGTGAGTGACGCAGGCGCCGACAAGGGCGCCTCTGCATGTGCTCTCTGTTTGCCTGTATTCCCTGTTGCCGGGGCTCCCAGCTTCACGATTTCCACCTTGTGCCGGTTGCCAATTTATCCCCTTGAGCGGAAGTTGCTCTCTACCGGAATACTGCGACCAATCGGGAGCAGCCTGCGTGGTCAATGGCTCTGTATAAGTAAAAGTTTGGTCATGTAGGGAAAATCCATAAATTAAATTTATACCCATCATATTGGCAGTGAGTCGGCCGTTTGCAGGCGGTGGCGGGCCCTGTGAGCGGGTTGCCCGATCTGACGAGTGGGATTGCGCGAACGGATAAGGGTGGCCAGGCAAAAAAAAGGGCCGGATATCACGTATATCCGGCCCTTTGTGTATCTCGGGTAACGCGGGTTAGCGCGCCAGCTTGCTCAGGCGTACCTGCGCCGCTTCTGCCAGCATGGTCAGCAGGGTTTCGGTGTCGTTCCATGCAAGATAGACAGGCATCGGTGATGCTTTGGCCAAAGCGTGATACCGCAGCTGTTACCGCAGTTTTGCTTTGTCCAACCGAACCTGCGCTGCCTCGGCCAGCATGGTCAGCAAGGTTTCGGTGTCGTTCCATGACAGGCAGGCATCAGTGATGCTCTGGCCGAAGGTGGCCGCGCAGCCGTTCTCCACATCCTGCCGCCCTTCCACCAGGAAGCTCTCGGCCATGATGCCGGCGATGCCGGTGCGGCCGCGGCGCAGCTGATCGCAGATGTCTTGCGCCACCAGCAGCTGGCGACGGTGATCCTTCATGCTGTTGCCGTGGCTGAAGTCGACCACCAGCCGCTCCGGTAGGCCCACATCGGCCAGCGCTTCGCACGCTTCGTCGATACTGGCGGTGTCGTAGTTGGGGCGGTGGCCGCCACGCAGGATCACATGACCAAAGGGGTTGCCGGCGGTGCGGTAGATGGTCATCTTGCCGTCCTTGTCCGGGGAGTAAAAGATGTGGCTGTGGCGGGCGGCGCGCACCGCATCGATGGCGATGCGGGTGTTGCCGTCGGTGCCGTTCTTGAAGCCGACCGGGCAGGAGAGGGCTGAGGCCATCTCGCGGTGTACCTGGGATTCGGTGGTACGCGCGCCGATGGCGCCCCAGGTGATGAGGTCGGCAATGTACTGGCCGGTCACCATGTCGAGGAACTCGGTAGCGGTGGGCATGCCGAGCTCATTGATATCGACCAGCAGCTTGCGCGCCAGTTTCAGCCCTTCGTTGACATCGAAGCTGCCATCGAGGCGCGGATCGTTGATGAGCCCTTTCCAGCCGACGATGGTGCGCGGCTTCTCGAAATAGGTGCGCATCACGATGCAGAGGCTCTCTTTATACTGCTCGCGCAGGGCGTTGAGGCGCTGGGCATATTCGCGGGCGGCCGCAGGATCGTGGATGGAGCAGGGGCCGACAATGACCAGCAGGCGCTGATCTTCTCCGGCCAGAATGGCCTCCACTTCGCGACGGGCATCCAGCAGATTCTGGGCAACGGTGTCGGTGATCGGAAACGCGTGGGCAAGCTCGCTCGGAGTGATCAGTGACTCCAGGCGACGGGTGCGCAATTCATCTGTGTGAATGGACATACAACTCAAGTCTCGAGTGGGTGGTGTCAGCCGCAGGGGGCGAAAATGCAAAGGGATAAAATAAAGCAAAAGTCCACCGATTGAAACCTTGGGGGGCTCTGATAGGATGTGAAGCCAAAATCGATTCCAAATGAGGTAGATAGCGTGGCAAAGCCAGGGGCAACCGGGGTCACCCGCATCATCAATGCAGCCGGTTACAGCATGAAAGGACTCAGGTCAGCCTGGATCAACGAGGCCGCGTTTCGGCAGGAGCTTATGCTGATCCTGCTGTTGATGCCGCTGGCCTTCTGGATTGGCGACTCCCTCAACCAGATCCTGCTGCTCATCATCATCAGCTGGCTGGTGGTGATCGTCGAGGTACTCAACTCCGCCGTCGAGGCGGTGGTCGATCGCATCGGCCCCGAGCATCATGAGCTCTCCGGCCGTGCCAAGGATTTGGGCTCTGCTGCCGTCTTTATCGCGCTGGCCCTCAATGCGCTGGTGTGGGGGGCGCTGGTAGGCCGCAATCTGTTGGGATTGTGGTAGAGCACATATCTTGCCCCCTTCTCCCACGAGGGGAAAAGGGGGAAAGGAGCAACGGCTCGGACGTGCGTTGAGCATCGCATCATAAAAAAGCCCGTCATCGCGACGGGCTTTTTGCTGCGCAGATAAGGGTCTGTCAGTGGAGGATGCGGGCACGGATAGTGCCGTTGATCTCCTTGAGCTTGGCGAGCGCCTTCTCGCTGTGCTCGGTCTCCACGTCGATCACCACGTAACCGATATGGCTGCTGGTCTGCAGGTATTGACCGGCGATGTTGATCCCCTCTTCGGCGAAGATCTGGTTGATCTGGTTCATCACCCCCGGCTGGTTGCGGTGAATGTGCAGCAGGCGGCTGGAGCCCTTGTGGCCCGGCAGCGACACTTCCGGGAAGTTGACGGCAGAGAGGGTGGAGCCGTTGTCGGAGTACTTGATGAGCTTGTTGGCCACCTCCAGCCCGATGTTCTCCTGCGCCTCCTGAGTGGAGCCACCGATGTGGGGGGTGAGGATGACATTGTCCAGCCCGCGCAGCGGGGTGAGGAACTCTTCGTCGTTGGACTTGGGCTCGCTCGGGAAGACGTCGATGGCGGCGCCGGAGATATGGCCACTCTTGATGACGTCAGCCAGCGCATCGATATCCACCACGGTGCCGCGGGAGGCGTTGATAAAGACGGCGCCCGGTTTCATCATCCGCAGCTGCTCGGCACCGATGAGATCCTTGGTAGAGGCGGTTTCCGGCACGTGCAGGCTGATGACATCGGACATGTTGAGCAGCTCCACCAGATTGGGCACCTGGATGGCGTTGCCCAGCGAGAGCTTGTTCTCGATGTCGTAGTAGTAGACCTTCATGCCGATGCTCTCGGCGATGATACCAAGCTGGGTGCCGATGTGGCCGTAACCGATGATGCCGAGCTTCTTGCCGCGCGCCTCCACCGAGCGGTTGGCCAGCTTCTCCCACACGCCGCGATGGCACTTGGCGTTCTTCTCGGGGATGCCGCGCAGCAGCAGCAGGATCTCGCCCAGTACCAGCTCGGCCACCGAGCGGGTGTTGGAGAAGGGGGCGTTGAAAACCGGAATGCCGCGGATCTGGGCAGCTTCCAGCTCGACTTGGTTGGTACCGATGCAGAAGCAGCCGATGGCGACCAGTTTGGGGGCTGCATCGAGTACCTTCTCGGTGATCTGGGTGCGCGAGCGCAGCCCGATAAAGTGGACGTCGCGAACCCGCTCAATCAGCTCCTCTTCGGAGAGAGAGGTCTTGAGATACTCCACACTGGTGTAACCTGCGGCACGAAAGGTCTCTACGGTGTTGGGGTGAACCCCCTCCAGCAGCAGTACCTTGATTTTATCCTTGTCCAATGAAAACTTGGCGGTCATGACGATCCCTCTGTATGTGCAAACGTAAGTGCAGATTTGGTGTGCGAAGAAAACCGTAAAGTAGCAAAAACGTTTGGGAGAGGGAATATTTGTGACGAAAGTCAAATTCTTTGAAGTTATCAACGATTGTTGTAAACAGGGCTTTGCAACTTGTTGAGGAATAAATAAAAACGGCGCCATGAGGCGCCGTCTTGCATCCGCTGGGGGATTACTGGATAACCACGCCTTCCGGGGTGCCGATCACCACCACGTCTGCGCCACGGTGGGCGAACAGGCCGTTGGTGACCACGCCAACGATGGCGTTGAGCTGTACTTCCAGCCCTTTGGCATCGGTAATGGCCATATCCTTCACATCCAGGATGTGGTTGCCGTTGTCGGTGACCACGCCTTCACGCCAGACCGGGTTGCCGCCCAGTTTGCGGATTTCGCGGGCGACGTATTCGCGGGCCATGGGGATCACTTCGACCGGCAGCGGGAACTTGCCGAGCACGTCGACGGTTTTGGTGTTGTCGATGATGCAGATGAACTTGTCGGCCACGGCGGCGACAATTTTCTCGCGGGTCAGGGCTGCGCCGCCGCCCTTGATCATGTCACGGGTGCCGTTGATCTCGTCGGCGCCATCCACGTAGACGGAGAGGGCGTCGATCTCGTTGAGATCATACACGGTGATGCCGAAGCCCTTGAGGCGTTCGGTAGAGGCCACGGAGCTGGATACCGCCCCCTTGATCTCGTCCTTCATGGTCGCCAGCGCGTCGATAAAGTGGTTGACGGTAGAGCCGGTGCCCACCCCGACGATGGTGCCGGGAACCACATACTTGAGCGCAGCCCAACCGGCCGCCTTCTTCATTTCATCTTGAGTCATGATCGTTCCTTAAGAAAAAAGCGGGCGCATTATATCCAACCCCATCGCCCGTCGCGACCATGTTGCTCACGTTCCGGGGCAAAAAGGGGCAGGAAGTAAATCGTTTGCCTGTTTATTCTGCGTTTGCGCGCACAGAAGGGGAGCCGGCCCCCCTGTTGGTAGCCTGCAACCGCTTATTCAAAGCGCCAGCAGCGGCTCGGGGTGATGATCTGCGGCAGCGGCACATCCCACACCTCCTGCGGCACCGCATCCACCTGCTGGCAGTCGTGGGCAATCCCCAGCGGCTTGGGGCCCATCCTGTGCTCATGCCAGATGGCGAGGGTGCGATCGTAGTAGCCGCCCCCCATGCCGAGGCGATTGCCATCGCCATCGAAGGCGACCAGCGGGGTGCAGATGAGATCGAGGGTGCTGTGGGGCACCACCTGCTGCATATCCAGCTCGGGCTCTTCGATGCCATAGCGATTACGCACCATGGGGCTGGTGGCGGTGTAGCGCAAGAAGAGCAGGTGACCGGGGGTAAAAGGGTGGAGCACCGGCAGATAGACCTCTTTCTGCTGGGCCCACAGCCAGTGGATGGCGGGCAGGGGATTGATCTCCCCGTCATTGGCCAGATAGAGGGCAATGCGCTTGGCGGCGAGGATCTCGGGGTGCTGTTTGAACTGGCTCAGCAGCTGTTGGGCTGCCTGCTGCTGTTCGAGCGGGCTAAGGCTCTTTCTGCGTTGACGTACCAGTTGGCGAAGAGATTGACGTTCGGGCTGGGACTCTTGCATGGGGAACCTCCGGGCTGACTGCAATGGACGGCAGGGCGTACATGGCCCTTACCTTAACATATTCTCTCGTGGGGACGGGGTGAAAAGCGGGTACCGGCGAGGGCCGGTACCCGCAGGATCAACGCTGGCGCATCTGATGTTTGACAAAGACGGCGACCAGCGCGGCCAGTGCCAGCGCCATCGGGTAGAAGCTCATGCTCACTACCGCCAGTGGCGACAGGGCGAAGATGGATCCCAGCAGCAGCGCCTGTGCCCCCCAGGGGATGAGCCCCTGGATCACGCAGGAGAAGATATCCAGCATGGAGGCGGCGCGGCGCGGGGTGACGCCGTGGTGTTCGGCCAGATCGCGGGCGACCTTGCTCGCAACGATAATGGCGACGGTATTGTTGGCGGTGCAGAGGTTGGTGAGGCTCACCACCCCGGCGATGCCGAGTTCGGCCGCTTTCTCGTTCTGCTCGCCATGGTGGCTGCGGGTAAAGCGGGCAATCAGGGCGCCGATGCGATCGCTGATCCAGGCCAGACCACCCTGACGCTCCATCAGGGCGCCGAGGCCGCCGATGAGCATGGAGAGCAGGAAGATCTCCTGCATGCCGGTAAAGCCCTGATAGATATCCTTGCTGAACTGGCCGATGGCGTAGCCATTGATCATGCCGACGGCGCCAGCGGCGACAATGCCGATCCCCAGCACCACGAACACGTTCATGCCAGAGAGCGCCAGACCGAGGATCAGCAGGTAGGGCATCACCTTGAGCAGGTCAACTGCCCCGGCCTTGGCGGGCGCCGCGCCGACGGAGCCGAGCGCCAGATAGAGCAGGATCACCGCAATGGCAGCAGGGGCGGCAATCTTGAAGTTTTCGCGGAACTTGTCCTTCATCTCGCACCCCTGACTGCGGGTCGCCGCTATGGTGGTGTCGGAGATGATGGAGAGGTTGTCGCCAAACATGGCGCCGGAGAGGATGGTGCCTGCCATCAGCACAGGATCGATACCGGCAGCCTGCGCCACGCCTAGGGCCACCGGTGCCACGGCACCTATGGTGCCCATGGAGGTACCCATGGCAGTAGCAATAAAGGCGGAGATGAGGAACAGCCCGGGCAGCAGCGCCCAGCCTGGGATAAGCGACAGACCGAGCGCCACGGTGGCGTCAACGCCGCCAGTGGCCTTGGCCACGCTGGCAAAGGCGCCCGCCAGCAGATAGATAAGGCACATCGCCATGATGTTGCTGTGGCCGACCCCTTTGAAGAAGGTCTCCAGATTGCTGTTGAAGCCCTCTTTGCCAAGCAGCAGCGCCAGCATCACGGCTGGCAGGGCGGCAACAGGGGCGGGCAGTTGATAGAAGGCGAACTCGACCCCTTGCAGGGTCAGCCAGGTACCGGTACCGATAAAGAGTGCGAGAAAGACCAGTAGCGGCAGCAAGGCCCTGGCACTGGGTTGGGTCTGGATCATGTGTTCCTCTGAAATTGAACAATGACCTCCTGTCGTGAACTGCTTTGTGCCTTTATCGGATCGGGATAGGGGAAAACAGCGCGGGCATCCTGCCGCATCGGGGGGCCCACAGTAGTGAGTCAACCCCGCCCGGTCAAGATAGACGTCCAGATGGATAAGGTTTTTTGTTAGTCGATTTGGCTGTTCTGATTAAATCCGTTAAATATTCGGATTTAAAAGAAAAATCTGTCTATTTGTCGGAGTGGTCTGCTGGCGCACGGCGGGCTTTTCAAAGCAGACGCAGGCTGGTAAAACGGTCTCTTTCCATAATTAAAAGAGATGAGAGGGTGGAGATGGACAATCCGATCCGTGTGGCCGTGATGGGCTGTAATGGTCGTATGGGCAAGGTGCTGCTGGAGGCTGTCACCAACACCGAAGGGGTGGTGGTTGGCGCTGCGCTGGAGCGGCCGGGGTCGGCGGTGATCGGTCTGGATGCGGGCGATCTCAACGGGCTGGGCCATCTGGGTGTGGCGATTAGCGACAGCCTCGACAAGGTGCGCGACCAGTTCGACCTCATCATCGACTTCACCCGTCCCGAGGTGACCCTGGCCAATCTGGCCTTTGCGCTGGCCCACAACAAGCAGATGGTGATCGGCACCACCGGCTTTGACGAGGCAGGCAAGGCCGCCCTTAAAGAGGCAGGCAAGCAGATCGGTATCGTGTTCGCCTCCAACTACTCGGTCGGGGTCAATCTGGTGTTCAAACTGCTGGAGCAGGCCGCCAAGGTGATGGGCGACTATACCGACATCGAAATCATCGAAGGCCACCATCGCCACAAGGTGGATGCGCCGTCCGGTACCGCCCTCTCCATGGGCGAGGTGGTGGCCAAGACGCTGGGCCGGGATCTGAAAGAGTGCGCCGTCTATGGCCGCGAGGGGATCACCGGCGAGCGGGACCGCAACACCATCGGCTTTGCCACCATCCGCGCCGGCGATCTGGTGGGTGAGCACACCGTCATGTTTGCCGATATCGGCGAGCGGGTAGAGATCAGCCACAAGGCCTCCAGCCGTCTGACCTTTGCCAACGGTGCAGTGCGCGCCGGCAAGTGGCTGCGCCAGCAGGGCGCCGGTCTTTATGACATGCAGGATGTGCTCAATCTGAAGTGATTCTTCCGCTTTCTTCTGTCTGATTATCCTGTCTGACCAAACCCCGGCTTGCCGGGGTTTTTGCTGTCTGCTGAGCGAAAAGTTACACAAATAATGGTTAGTGCGATTATTTCGGCTCAGTCTGGCAAAAACACTCATTTTATTTTGTTCGCTCCTTTTGTTGCCTTGAAATGTCATCACAAGGTAACAATCTTTGATGCATTTACGGCGTCTATAGCCATTTTTTCACATCACCCTAAATAGACTAAAAATTCAAACACAGAAAAACGTTTGCTGTTTTTTGTGTCAACAAAACTACATGTGAAAGGTACGAATATGCACTTTGGTTGTTCTTGTGATGTTTTTTAGTGTTTTGTTTTTAAAGGGCTTAATGTCATATCTCGTCTGTTTTGTCGTGGTTTGCGAAGGTTTTTGGTTTGGTTTCAAATTTTCTTTTGCTGCAGGGGCTTGAAAAGCAATTGAGTGCATAGATAATGGGTAATGTTGCTTTTTTATTGAATTTAGATGCATTTCATCTGAGAAAAGACGTTGAAATGCCACTTTTTTTAAGTAGAATGCGCCCAATTTGCCAGAAATCTGCCGGGTTCGAGTCCTGTCCAAGGCCGGAACCGAGCCCGCAACACCCAGGTAAATTGCTGAATTTAAAGCTAAATAACTGGAGGTTGTCTTGAATCACACTGCATTGCTAGTGCTGGAAGATGGAACTGTATTCAAAGGCGTGTCGATAGGCGCCGAGGGATGTTCCGTTGGTGAAGTGGTTTTCAATACGTCGATGACGGGCTATCAGGAAATCCTCACCGATCCCTCTTATTCCCGTCAGATAGTCACCCTCACTTACCCCCATATAGGCAACACCGGCACCAACAGCGAAGATGAAGAGTCCAGTCAAATCCATGCTCAGGGATTGATCATCCGGGACCTTCCGATACTTGCCTCCAATTTCCGCAATCAGCAATCCCTCTCCGAATACCTCAAGTCTCACAATATCGTTGGCATCGCCGACATCGACACCCGCAAACTGACCCGCATCCTGCGCGAGAAAGGCGCCCAGGCTGGCTGCATTCTGGCCGGCAAGCAAGTCGATGAGGCCTATGCTCTCGAACAGGCCCGCGCCTTCCCCGGTCTGAAGGGGATGGACCTGGCCAAAGAGGTGACGGTTGGTGAAGCGTACAACTGGACCGAGGGCAGCTGGCAGCTCGGCAAGGGGCACGTCACCCCGGCTGCCGACCAGCTGAAATACCACGTGGTGGCCTATGACTTTGGCGTCAAGCGCAACATCCTGCGGATGCTGGTGGACCGTGGCTGCCGCCTGACCGTAGTGCCGGCTAAGACCCCGGCTGCCGAGGTACTGGCGCTGAACCCGGATGGCATCTTCCTCTCCAACGGCCCCGGCGACCCCGAGCCGTGCGACTACGCCATCGAAGCCATCAAGACCTTCCTTAATACCAACACGCCGGTGTTCGGTATCTGTCTGGGACACCAGCTGCTGGGTCTGGCCTCCGGCGCCAAGACCATCAAGATGAAGTTCGGCCACCACGGTGCCAACCACCCGGTGAAGAGTCTGGACGACAACACAGTGATGATCACCGCCCAGAACCACGGTTTTGCGGTAGATGAGAACAGCCTGCCGGATTGCCTGCGCGCCACCCACGTCTCCCTGTTCGACGGGTCGCTGCAAGGCATCCATCGCACCGACCGTCCGGCCTTCAGCTTCCAGGGTCACCCCGAGGCGAGCCCGGGCCCGCACGATTGTGCCGGTCTCTTTGACCACTTTATTGAATTGATTAAGCAGTATCGCGCCTAAGGAATAGAGGAAAGAGTTTCATGCCAAAACGTAACGACCTTCAGAGCATCCTGATCCTCGGCGCCGGCCCCATTGTCATCGGCCAGGCCTGCGAATTTGACTACTCCGGCGCCCAGGCGTGCAAAGCCCTGCGCGAGGAGGGTTACCGCGTCATTCTGGTCAACTCCAACCCGGCCACCATCATGACCGACCCGGAGATGGCGGACGCTACCTACATCGAGCCCATCACCTGGGAAGTAGTGCGCGAAATCATCAAGAAAGAGCGTCCGGACGCCATCCTGCCCACCATGGGCGGCCAGACTGCGCTCAACTGCGCACTGGCACTGGAGAAGCACGGCGTGCTGGCCGAGTTCGGCGTCGAGATGATCGGCGCCACTGCCGATGCCATCGACAAGGCCGAAGATCGCTCCCGCTTTGACAAGGCAATGCGCAGCATTGGCCTCGAGTGCCCGCGTGCCGGTATCGCCCACAACATGGAAGAGGCGTGGGGCGTGCAGCAGATGGTCGGTTTCCCCTGCATCATCCGTCCCTCCTTCACCATGGGTGGCTCCGGTGGCGGCATCGCCTACAACACCGAAGAGTTCGTCGAGATCTGCGAGCGCGGTCTGGATCTCTCCCCGACCAAAGAGCTGCTCATCGACGAGTCGCTGATCGGCTGGAAAGAGTACGAGATGGAAGTGGTGCGGGATCGCAACGACAACTGCATCATCGTCTGCGCCATCGAAAACTTCGACCCCATGGGTATCCACACCGGTGACTCCATCACGGTCGCACCAGCCCAGACGCTGACCGACAAGGAGTACCAGCTGATGCGCAACGCCTCCATGGCGGTGCTGCGCGAGATCGGTGTCGAAACCGGCGGCTCCAACGTCCAGTTCGGTATCAACCCGAAAGATGGCCGCATGGTCATCATCGAGATGAACCCGCGGGTGTCGCGCTCCTCTGCGCTGGCCTCCAAGGCGACCGGTTTCCCCATCGCCAAGATCGCCGCCAAGCTTGCCATCGGTTACACCCTGGACGAGCTGATGAACGACATCACCGGCGGTCGTACTCCGGCTTCCTTCGAGCCGGCCATCGACTACGTGGTGACCAAGGTGCCGCGCTTCAACTTCGAGAAGTTCGCCGGTGCCAACGACCGTCTGACCACCCAGATGAAGTCCGTCGGCGAAGTGATGGCCATCGGTCGCAACTTCCAGGAGTCCCTGCACAAGGCGCTGCGCGGTCTCGAAACCGGCAAGGCGGGCTTCGACCCCATGGTGGATCTGAACGCCCCGGACTCCCTGACCCGCATCCGTCACGAGCTGCAGGATGCCGGTGCCGAGCGTATCTTCTACATCGCCGACGCCTTCCGCGCAGGCCTCTCCATGGACGGCATCTTCAAGCTGACCAAGATTGACCCCTGGTTCCTGGTGCAGATTGAAGAGCTGGTGAAGCTGGAAGAAGAGGTGAAAGAGCGCGGCATGGCCGGTCTCGATGCCGACTTCCTGCGCGCCCTCAAGCGCAAGGGCTTTGCCGATGCACGTCTGGCCAAGATCCTCGGTGTGGCCGAAGGGGAAGTGCGCAAGCTGCGTGCCCGCCACAACATCTTCCCGGTCTACAAGCGGGTCGATACCTGCGCCGCCGAGTTCGCCACCAACACCGCCTACATGTACTCCAGCTATGACGAAGAGTGCGAGGCCAACCCCACCGACCGCGACAAGATCATGGTCATCGGTGGCGGCCCGAACCGTATCGGTCAGGGCATCGAGTTTGACTACTGCTGCGTACACGCGGCGCTGGCCCTGCGCGAAGACGGTTACGAGACCATCATGGTCAACTGCAACCCGGAGACCGTCTCCACCGATTACGACACCTCGGATCGCCTCTACTTCGAGCCGGTGACCCTGGAAGATGTGCTGGAAATTGTGCGCATCGAGAAACCCAAGGGCGTTATCGTCCAGTACGGTGGCCAGACCCCGCTGAAGCTGGCCCGTGCACTGGAAGCCAACGGCGTGCCGATTATCGGTACCAGCCCGGATGCCATCGACCGCGCCGAAGACCGCGAGCGCTTCCAGTCTGCCGTCGAGCGCCTTGGCCTCAAGCAGCCGGAAAACGGCACCGTCACCGCGCTGGAACAGGCGGTTGTGGTGGCCGAGCGCATCACCTACCCGCTGGTGGTTCGCCCCTCCTACGTGCTGGGTGGCCGCGCCATGGAGATCGTCTACGACGAGACCGACCTGCGTCGCTACTTCGCCGAAGCGGTGAGCGTCTCCAACGAATCGCCGGTGCTGCTGGACCGCTTCCTGGACGATGCCACCGAGCTGGACGTGGATGCCATCTGCGACGGTACCGATGTAGTCATCGGCGGCATCATGGAGCACATCGAGCAGGCAGGTATCCACTCCGGTGACTCCGGCTGCTCCCTGCCTCCTTACACCTTGTCCAAGAAGATTCAGGACGAGATCCGCGAGCAGGTGCGCAAACTGGCGCTGGAGCTCGGCGTTATCGGCCTGATGAACGTGCAGTTCGCGGTCAAGGGCAATGACATCTACCTCATCGAGGTGAACCCGCGTGCCGCCCGTACCGTGCCGTTCGTCTCCAAGGCGACCGGTGCGCCGCTGGCCAAGATTGCCGCCCGCGTGATGGCCGGTCAGAGCCTGAAAGAGCAGGGCTTTACCAAAGAGATCATCCCGCCCTACTACTCGGTGAAAGAGGTTGTGCTGCCGTTCGCCAAGTTCCCGGGGGTTGACCCGCTGCTGGGGCCGGAGATGCGCTCCACCGGCGAAGTGATGGGTGTAGGCAGCAGCTTTGCCGAGGCTTATGCCAAGGCGCAGCTGGGTGCCAACCACGCCGTACCGAAAGAGGGGCGCGCCCTCTTGTCTGTGCGTCACAGTGACAAGGCACAGGTGGTCGATTTGGCCGCCAAGCTGCTGGAGCTGGGTTACGAGCTCGACGCCACCCACGGCACTGCTGTCGCGTTGGGCGAAGCGAGCATCAACCCGCGTCTGGTCAATAAGGTGCACGAAGGTCGCCCGCATATTCTCGACCGCATCAAGAATGGCGAGTACACCTACATCGTCAACACCGCCGAAGGGCGGGTGGCCATCGAGGACTCCAAGCAGCTGCGCCGCGCCGCCCTGCAGAACAAGGTGGCGTATACCACCACCATGAACGAGGCATTCGCGACCTGCATGGCCATCAGCGTGGATGCCACAGCCAGTGTCAACTCGGTGCAGGAGCTGCACGAGCGAGTGAACAACCGCTAACGCTCTGCGAGCGAGCCAGACTCGCTCTGCATAGATGGCACCACATAGATGACAAGCCCCCGCCAGCAATGGCGGGGGCTTTTTTATGACGACGGGTTGGGGGCTGCGAGGAGCGGACTTATCGGGCGCAGAGCGAAACTACCTTAAATCAGGCTGTGGCTTGCGGCTGCGAGGACGGGGCAGGGCATGCCACTGCTTGCGGGCCGTGACCAGAAAGGGGCGCAGGATCAGCGCGCCCAGACGGCTGTAGCGCACATTGTCTTTCGGGCCGACCCCGAAGGTGAGCGGCTCTGGCTGGTGGCTGGTGACGTAAAGAGTGCCGAACCACCAGTCCCACAGCGACAGATTGATACCGAAGTTGTGGTTGAAGTGGCGGGGATCCCGGCTGTGGTGGATCTGGTGCTGGGCCGGGCTGTTGAAGATATGCTCCAGCCGCGGGCCAAACGACAGCCAGATATGGCTATGGCGCAAATTGGCGGCCAGCGAGTTGAAGATCAGCACCAGATAGCCCACCCCAAACAGGGTGTAGGGGCGCACGGTTCCTCCGCACAGCCAGTAGAAGGCACCGGAGTAGAGGGCGAGAGCGCTCCCCTTGAGCAGGATTTCAGAGAGCTTTTCCACCAGATGAATGCGGCTGGCGGTCGGCGGCACCAGCACGGTGGCGCTGTGGTGCACCTTGTGAAACTCCCACAGCCAGCGGCTGTGAAAGAAACGGTGCAGCCAGTAGTGGACGAAATCGCTGACCAGAAATACCCCGAGGCCATAAAGCATCATCAGCCAGCTAGCCTCGGCCAGACGGGGACGCTCCCCCCACAGGCGGGTAAGCGCGGAGGTAATATCTGTTGCCTGCAAAAGCCAGGGGTTGAGCAGGGTCAGGATCGGCACGATCAGGGCCACATGGAGCAGGGCGCGCACCAGATAGTACTGATAATCGAGCAGGGCTGAGGGATGCAGCCAGATCGCACTGCCACCGAGAAACCGGGCGAAATTGCCCGCTGCCGGGCCTTGCTGGCGCCGGCGCACACGGTAGAGGAGGTAGGCAATGAGGCCGGATATCAGCAGGAAGGGGAGCCCAAGCCGCCCGTTGAAATCAAGCAGTCCGGTCAGGCAGTGCCAGATCGGAGTGAGCAGCCACTGCTGCACGTAAGCAAAGAGATGGGCGAGCGTATCCATAGGGTCCATACCGTGAGCATCCTGGCGGCGGCATTCTAAATGTAAACAACTCTCGATAAAAGCCCATGTCTGTTGTCGGGTCATACCTGTTGTCGGGGTATATCTGGTGGCGCTCCTGTTGCGGCAACCCCTGTCTGCTTGGGGAGAGGGGCGAGGCGATGGGACTTTAGCCTTGTGGATCAATTCTCTACAATGAGCCATCATGTGTGCGCCCGCCGCCGGGCGGGTTTGCCTCCAGCCTCAGTACCGGATATCCGATGACGCTCTCTCTCTTTTCTGTTTCCCCCGCCATGCGCACGCTGGCGCTGCTGATCCCCTTGCTGCTGGCCGGCTGTGCCAGCGACCCCGCTTCTGCCCCTGCACCTGGCGACACAACGGGCGCGACAGTGCCCGCCAAAAAGGCGACCCCGCCAGCCATGCAGCCGCGCAAGCCGGCGGACATGAAGAGCCGCATCGTGAGGTTTTTGCCCCGCCATGTGGTTGACAAGCAGGGGTGGGCCAACGATGTGGTGACGGCGCTCACTACCCAGGGGGTGACAGTCAATGACCACAACGTCTGTACCGTGCTGGCGGTGGCAGAGCAGGAGGCGACCTATCAGGCCGACCCCGTGGTGCCGGGCCTTGGCAAGATCGCCTGGAAGGAGATCAACTCGCGGGCGGCCAAGCTGCTGATCCCCGAGTTTATGGTGCGGGCCGCGCTCTCCATCAACTCTCCGACCGGCAAGAGCTATGCCGAGCGCATCGATGCGCTTCGCACCGAGCGGGAGATGAGCGAAATTTTCGAGGACATGATCAGCATGCTGCCGATGGGCAAGACCCTGTTTGGCAACATGAACCCGGTGCATACCGGCGGCCCGATGCAGGTGAGCATCGCCTTTGCCGAGGCCAATACCCGTGGTTACCCCTATCCGGTCAAGGAGTCCATCCGCCACGAAGTCTTTACCCGCCGCGGCGGTATCTGGTTTGGTACCAAACATATCTTCGGCTATGAGGCGGAGTATCCTGATACCCTCTACCGTTTCGCTGACTTCAACGCCGGCTGGTATGCCAGTCGCAACGCCGCCTTTCAGGCTGCTGTCAGCCGTTTGAGCGGTACCACGCTGGCTCTGGATGGCGATCTGATCCGCTATGACTCCGACCTGCCGGGCAAGACGGAACTCGCGGTCTATACCATCGCCAGCCGGATCAACATGAGCCAGCAGGCGATCCACCAGAGCCTCAAACTTGGCGATACCGCCGAATTTGGCCAGAGCGACCTCTATCATCGCGTGTTTACGCTGGCAGACCAGAAAGCGGGCAAGCGGTTGCCCCGCGCCATCCTGCCGGGTATTCAGCTAAAAAGCCCCAAGATCACCCGCAACCTCACCACCGCCTGGTTTGCCAAGCGGGTGGATGACAGGGAGCAGCGCTGCGTGCGGCAGATGGCGACCATTCGCTAAGAAACACAACAAGGGCGGCCAATTGGCCGCCCTTGTTTACTGTGCTTTGACTACCTTGCTGGTCAGGGTCGGTAGATGCCAGGTTCCCCCCAGTGCAATCATGCGGCAGCTTCCGGTAGTGCTTTGCTCACTCTGCACGAAGGTTTTGCCATCCCACACCCAGCTTTCGAGAGAAAAACAATCTCCTATCCCTCTTCCTTTATGTGAGGCACTCAGTTCACCCATTCCATAACCGTTTGCATCAGTACTGATGAGGGTCGCACTGGCGGTATCAAGATTCGTGTCAATCACAATGAAGGCGGAACCGTCGTTGTAAGCTGCGAGCCAGCAGGGTAGCTGAACCAAGGCTCGTTCTTGGTTCAGGGGATAAAGCATGCCACCCTCTGAATTTTCGTCGACCATGGGACAGGTGTCTTTATCGACTTGCAGCTTCAGCCACTTGCCAATGCTCTGTTGTTCCGGCTTGGTGAGCGGGCGGGAGAGGTTGCCTGCGGCTACGGCGCCAGCGTGGATCACGGGAGCCGCCAAGGCAGGAGGAATGGATGTGGTGGGTAATGGGCCCTGTTTGGTCAGGGCTGTACTGGTATTGAGACGGCCTTGGAAATCATCCATTTTGAGAAAAACGGCATAGGCTCCGGCGCCGGATAGCTGTTCCTGATGCTTGCTCCATTCAAATACCACTTTGCCAGTCCCCTTGATCGCTCGGACGAGTGCTTCGATTTGGGGCTGGCTGAACGGAGTCCGCTCTTTTACGGTGCCAAGCATTTCACCATTGATGCGCAGTGTGATCAAACCATCAGCGGGGGCTGCCGGTGCCTGTCCATCAACTTCTGCGATGGCAAGCTCTGCATGCAATTTGCCTTTGGCACCAGCCTCTCGGGTGAGCAAAACCGAGAGTCCCCCTGATTCTGCGCTATAACCTGCGGCTCGGCATGTACGTGTATTGTCGCAGGCGATCTCCCAGTCTTTATGGGCAAAATATAGGGCTTCGGGTTGTGTGGCCAGTATGGTGGCCAAGAGGGTAGATATAAGCATCGATGGATTCCAGTGAGAACTTTATAGAGCATACCATGGCTCTTGCATTGCTTTGACCGCCATCTGGACTGTATTCGTCTGTCTGCTCAGTGTTGTGCGTGATGGCAATGAAGGTCATCAAGGCGTGCTAGACCTGAAGGGGATTATCGCAGCTTGCGAATAACCCATCCTAAATGACCTCAGTTTGAGGATCTGGGAATGTCTAGGAAAGTAGCGGAATTCAGGGGCGCAATCAGCAGCAGGGGCAGCAGATACCAGAGCTGGCCCAGCAGAACTGCAATAACAGGTGTGAAGTCCATTTCAACGCTGTCGTCTGATGTGTAATGGCCATATGTTAACAGTGGGTTCAACAAGCTTGTGTGATCTATGCCATGACTACTCTGCCAGCGCCTGCATTGTTCTGTTTGTTACCCGGTGACGAGATAGTTCAATCGCAAAACCAGATTGAATTGAACTTTTTTATTCGGTTTTTTAAGTGGGCGGTGGGGGGTAGGCTAGTCTCAACTGCGAAGCGAAGGGTTTCGCCGTCATTATGACCACAATGAGGATCTGAAGATGGACAAACACGCTAGCGGGGCCGGTCAGTGCCCCTTTGCCCACGGTGCCAATACCTCTGCCAGCCAGGAGCATCAAGTCTGGTGGCCCAATGCCCTCAACCTCGACATCCTGCATCAGCATGACCGCAAGACCAATCCGATGGATGAGACTTTCGATTATGCCGACGCCTTCAACAGCCTCGATTACGATGCCCTCAAGGCAGATCTGCATGCCCTGATGACCGACAGCCAGCCCTGGTGGCCGGCCGACTGGGGCCACTACGGCGGCCTGATGATCCGCATGGCTTGGCACTCCGCCGGCAGCTATCGCGCGACCGATGGCCGTGGCGGCGCCAACACCGGCAACCAGCGCTTCGCTCCCCTCAACAGCTGGCCAGACAACGGCAACCTCGACAAGGCCCGCCGTCTGCTCTGGCCGATCAAACAGAAGTACGGCAACAAGATCTCCTGGGCTGACCTGATGATCCTGGCGGGCAACGTTGCCTATGAATCCATGGGGCTCAAGACCTTCGGCTTTGCCGGTGGCCGCGAGGACATCTGGCATCCGGAAAAAGATGTCTATTGGGGCTCCGAGAAGGAGTGGCTGGCGCCGAGCGGCAGCGAAGGGAGCCGTTACAGCGGAGAACGGGATCTGGAGAACCCGCTGGCGGCGGTGATGATGGGGCTGATTTACGTCAACCCGGAAGGGGTGGATGGCAACCCGGATCCCCTGAAAACCGCCCACGATATGCGCGTCACCTTTGCCCGCATGGGGATGAATGACGAAGAGACAGTGGCGCTCACCGCCGGTGGTCACACCGTCGGCAAGGCCCACGGCAACGGTAGCGCCGCCAAACTGGGGCCAGCACCAGAAGGGGCCGATGTGCACGAGCAGGGACTGGGCTGGATCAACCACGAGAGCCGCGGTATCGGCCGTGACACTGTGACCAGCGGCCTTGAAGGGGCCTGGACCAGCAACCCGACCCGCTGGGACAACGGTTACTTCAAGATGCTGCTGGGTCACGACTGGTGGCTCAAGAAGAGCCCGGCCGGTGCCTGGCAGTGGGAGCCCGTCGCCATCAAGGAGGAAGATCGCCCGGTGGACGTGGAAGACCCCTCCATCCGCTGCAATCCCATCATGACCGATGCGGATATGGCGCTGCGCTTTGACCCCGTATACCGGGAGATCTCCGAGCGCTTCGCTGCGGATCAAGCGCTCTTCTCCGACGCCTTTGCCCGCGCCTGGTTCAAGCTGACCCACCGCGACATGGGGCCGCGCAGCCGCTATCTGGGGCCGGAAGTGCCGGGCGAAGTCATGGTATGGCAGGATCCGGTTCCGGCGGTGGATTACCAGCTCTCCGACAAGGAAGTGAGCGAGCTCAAGGCCAAACTGCTGGCCTGCGGCGTGGCGCCAGCCGATTTGATCGCTACCGCGTGGGACAGTGCCCGCACCTTCCGCGGCTCCGATTATCGCGGCGGGGCCAACGGTGCCCGCATTCGCCTCGCGCCGATGAAAGAGTGGGAAGGCAACGAACCGGCTCGCCTCGAGAAGGTGCTCAACGCCCTGATCGCCCTGCAGGCCACCCTGAGCAAGCCGGTCAGCATCGCCGACCTGATTGTGCTGGGCGGCAGCGCGGCGGTGGAGCAGGCGGCCAAGCTGGCCGGCGTTGATATCGTCGTCCCCTTTGCGCCGGGCCGCGGCGATGCCAGCGCCGAGCAGACCGATGCCGAGTCGTTCGCCTTCCTCGAGCCGGTTCACGATGGTTTCCGCAACTGGCAGAAGGGGCACTACAAGGTGCAGCCGGAGGAGATGCTGCTCGACCGTGCCCAGCTGCTGGGGCTCACCGCCCGCGAGATGACGGTGCTGGTCGGCGGGTTGCGGGTGCTTGGCACCAACCACGGCGGCTCGGCCCACGGCGTCTTTACCGACCGGGTCGGGGTGCTCAGCAACGACTTCTTCGTCAACCTGACCGACATGGCCTATAGCTGGCAGCCGACTGGCCGCAACAGCTACCAGATCGTGGATCGCCAGAGCGGCGCGGTGAAGTGGACCGCTACCCGGGTTGATCTGGTGTTTGGCTCCAACTCGGTGCTGCGCGCCTACGCCGAGGTCTATGCCCAGCAAGACGGCAAGGAGAAGTTCGTCCGTGACTTCGTCAAGGCCTGGGTCAAGGTGATGAACAACGACCGTTTCGATCTGAAATAAGTCGCTTCAACCCCAATGAGAACGCCAGCCGCAAGGCTGGCGTTTTTATTGGCGCCAACAGAGAGTGAAAAGGGGCATTTTGTGGCCCGATCACCCTTTGTCATCAGATCGGAGGGAGCCGTTTGTCGGTACTTTCGAGCGGATGAAGGCCGCTTTGCTCTTTGGGTCGCTCCCTTGCAGGCTGAATAGCGCGGAATTAATAAACACTTTACTTTATTAATTCGGCGTCATCCGGGTGGTTGCCACATCCCAAATAGCGCCACTGGCGGTGCATATGGCCGGGAACCCGCCCGGAAAAGGCTGCCCGATCTCTCTTTTATCCCACGCATATCCCGCTCAGCTCAGAAGCTCATGGCCAGTCCGACCGAGTAGCCGCGGGTGTTGTTGCTGAACATATAGCGGGCGACCAGCCGGGTGCGGCTGACGATGATGTGGTACTTGCTGCTGTCTATCTCAAGGCCGAGCCCCAGCGAGTTGAGGGCATTGAAGCCGAGCAGCCCACGCTGCTCGCCGAGGTATTCGGTGCGGGCACCCTCCATCACATAGCGCAGCGGGCGATCGAGCAGGGTCCAGTCAAACACCGGCGCCCGGCGGCGCAGATAGAGGCCGAGGTTCTCCGCCTCGGCGCTGCCACGCACACTCTCCGAGGTATTGCCGAAGCTCTGCAGGTGTTGGTAGGAGTAACGCAGTTCGGCATCGATATCCTGAGTTTTGGAGAAGAGCTCGTAGTCGACCATCAGCGAGCCACCCAGCCCGTACATATTGAGCTGACCGTTCTCGAGAAAGTCGAGGGAGTAGCCCCTAGTACGATCGAGCAGCCAGTTACCGATGCGAATATCGCTGGCCATGGTGCCCAGCGAGACATTGACGATGGGGCGCAGTACCCAGTGGCCGCCCTGTTTATCCCTGTGCAGGGAGATATCCCAGCCAACGCCGCCCGAGGCGGTGGCACTGTTCCAGCGGGTGGGGATGGTGCGGCTCTCGCTGCCGTTGCTCATGACAAACTGGGGATCGTAGCGACTAAAGCCGAGTGCCCCCTCCAGATAGATAGGGAACGATTCGCTCATAGTCGCGCCACCGCCCAGCTGCGCCATGCTGAGGGCGGCCGACTGGCCGCTGCCGCTGCCGAGGGAGAGATCGCTGGCGGTGATGTCCGGCACCACGGTAAAGCTCATCAGGGAGAGCACGGCATTGGCCCGCTGCTGCGCCCACTCTTCATCCTGAGTTGCGCTCTGGGCGGCGTTGCCGAGCATGGCCAGCATAAGGGGCCACAAGGGCGGGAAGGGTCTGAACATGCGTCTTGCTCCTGCACGGCGACATCCTGTCACTCTGGCTCTACTGTAGCGAGATCCGCTGCCGTTGGCGCGTATCAGATGCTGTGATTGCCACTGCTATCCCGATTTTTTTCAACAGAGGCAAGGGGTTGCCGCCAGCGGCAGCCCTTTGCAGTTTTGCTGCTAAAGGTTGCCTGTCCGCGGCCGATACTCCATATGAGATCGTGTGGAGGACAAGCCGTTGGACGCTTGGAAGTTGGGGTTGATCAGCATATCGGTGAGTATGCAGGTACAGGCTGGGGTGACCGAATTCGGTGCCGGTCTGGATCAATCCGTCTGGCGTTTGACCTCCGATACCCAGATAGAGTGCCGTCTTGAGCACCCGATCCCGAACTGGGGTACGGGGGCCTTTGTCAGCCGCGCCGGGCGCAAGATCAATCTCGATTTCGAGCTCAAGGGCAAACGGCCACAGGCCAGAACCGAGACGGTGAGCCTTGGCATCATGCCGCCGGTCTGGCGTCCCGGCATTGCAGGGCGGGAAGTGAGCCAGCTCCACTTCTATCAGCAGTTTGATGGACTGGTTGAGGGACAGACCGCCTGGACCATGCTCGACGAGCTGGAGGGGGGCAACATGCCCACTTTCCAGTACCGGGACTGGTATCGCCAGAACCGGTCGGTGCGGGTGTCGCTCTCGTCGGTCAACTTCCGGGTCAAATATCAGGCGTTCCTTGACTGTCAGAGCGGGCTGCTGCCCTACAGCTTCAACGATATCGCCTTTAGCGTGCTCACCTACGACAAGAACAGCGATCAGCTCTCCATCTCATCCAAACGACGGCTGGCGATGATCGGCGAATATATCAAGGCGGACAAGAGCATCGATGTGGTGGTGATCGACGCCTACAGCGACAGCTACGGCGGCCGCTGGACCAACCAGAAACTCTCGGAAAAGCGGGCCGATGCCATCAAGAAGGTATTTGTCGATCTGGGGCTCGATCCCGGCAAGGTCTCGGTGGAGGGGCATGGCGAGAAGCAGCACGTTGCCTCCAACGAAACCGAGCAGGGTCGTGCCAAGAACCGGCGGGTGGTCATCAGCATGGGGCGCAACGGCGAGATCTAGCCCGGCAGCCCAATCAGACAAGCATAAAGACAAGCATAAAAAAGAGCGCCAGCGCGCTCTTTTTTGATCCTGCCATCGGGCGTTTTTACCCGGGCCGCTTAGAAGCTGTCGCCAAGGCCGGTGCCGGCATCTTTCTTGGCAATCAGCTCAATCTTGTAACCGTCCGGATCTTCGACGAAGGCGATCACGGTGGTGCCGCCCTTGACCGGGCCCGGCTCGCGGGTGATCTTGGCTCCGGCGGCGCGCAGTGCTTCACAGGTGGCATAGATGTCGTCCGCTTCCAGCGCGATATGGCCGTAGGCTGAGCCCAGTTCGTACTCGCTCACCCCCCAGTTGTAGGTCAGCTCGATCACCGCTTCATCTTTCTCGTCACCGTAGCCGACGAAGGCCAGGGTGTACTTGTACTCGCTGTTCTCGCTCTTGCGCAGCAGCTTCATGCCAAGGACGCGGGTGTAGAAGTCGATGGAGCGTTGCAGATCGCCGACACGCAGCATGGTATGCAGAATTCTCATTGCTCAGTTCTCCGGGTTGGTGATGTGTACTGCTTTCAATCTCGGTTGCGAGGCTATCAGCTTTCGGGATAGACCTTCTCTTTGTACTCGCACAAGTCCTCGATGATACAGGAACCACAGCGGGGCTTGCGAGCCAGACAGGTGTAACGTCCGTGCAGGATGAGCCAGTGGTGGACATCCAGCTTGAACTCGGCGGGCACCACTTTAAGCAGCTTCTCCTCCACCTGATCCACGTTCTTGCCCACTGCAAAGCCGGTGCGGTTGGATACCCGGAAGATATGGGTATCGACGGCGATGGTGGGCCAGCCAAAGGCAGTGTTGAGCACCACGTTGGCGGTCTTGCGGCCGACGCCCGGCAGGGCTTCCAGCGCTTCGCGATTCTCCGGCACCTCGCCGCCATGGCGCTCCAGCAGAATGGCGCAGGTCTTGATGACGTTCTCGGCCTTGGTGTTGAAGAGGCCAATGGTCTTGATGTAGCTCTTGAGCCCCTCCACCCCGAGGTCCAGCATTGCCTGCGGGGTGTTGGCCACCGGATAGAGCTTGTCGGTCGCCTTGTTGACGCTGACATCGGTTGCCTGCGCCGAGAGCAGCACGGCGATCAAGAGCTCGAACGGCGAGTTGAAGTTGAGCTCGGTGGTGGGGTGGGGATTGTGCTCCCGCAGTCGCTCCAGTATCTCTCTGCGTTTCTGGTTGTTCATGCAGCCTCGCGTGGTGTCATAGCTGGGTCGCCCGGGCACGGACGGGGGGCACATTGCAGTGAGCTACTGTGGTCGCCTGCTTGCGGTCACGCCACTCGTTGATGGCGTTCTTGGCGGCGATCAGCAGCCCCAGTCCGATAAAGCCGCCCGGCGGCAGAATGGCCAGCAGCAGGCTGGCATCAGCGTGGAACAGCTCGATGCGCAGGGATTTTGCCCACTCGCCCAGCAGCAGATCTGCACCATCAAACAGGGTGCCCATGCCGATGATTTCGCGCATGGTGCCAAGCACCAGCAGCACCAGAGTAAAGCCCAGCCCCATCATCAGACCGTCGAGGGCCGCCAGCAGCGGCGGGTTCTTGGAGGCATAGGCCTCGGCGCGGCCGATGATGATGCAGTTGGTGACGATCAGGGCGATAAAGATGCCGAGCGCCTGATAGAGGCCATAGGTGTAGGCGTTCATCAGCAGCTGCACGCTGGTCACCAGTGAGGCGATGATCATCACGTAGACCGGGATGCGGATATCCTTCGGCACCCAGTTGCGCACCAGCGAGATGGCGAGGTTGGAGCAGACCAGCACCGCCATGGTGGCAAGGCCGAGCCCCAGCGCATTGGTAAAGGTGGAGGAGACGGCGAGGGTAGGGCACAGACCCAGCACCTGTACCAGCGAGGGGTTGTTCTTCCACAGCCCCTGTACCATCAGCTCCTTGAGCTCGCCCTTGCGGCTTTCCAGCTCGGCGATCGGGGCGGTGCCCGTTTCAATCTGTTCCATCTGTGTCATGACGGGGTCGACTCCGGTTTATTGTGCGGCCGGACAAGCCGGGGCGTTGCTGAGTAGTTCCGGGTGCTCGTGCTGCAGTTTCAGCAGGTTTTTCACCGCCTTGACCACGGCACGGGGGGTGATGGTGGCACCGGTAAAGGCATCGAACTCGCCGCCATCCTTCTTCACTGCCCACTCGGATTCATTGTCGGCGGTCAGGGACTTTCCGGTAAAGCTGTTGATCCAGTTGGATTTTTTCAGCTCGATCTTGTCACCAAGGCCGGGGGTCTCTTTGTGAGCGAGCACTCGCACCGCACTGACGGTGCCCTTGGCATCAAAGCCCGCCACGATGCGGATGGCACCGCTGTAGCCATCCGGCGCGATCGCCTCCAGCGCATAGCCGGTCACCACGCCATTCTTGCTGGCGGTATAGAGGGCTTGCGGCTGATCGCTGCCCAGATACTTCCTGCTGGTCACCAGCTTGCAGCTGGTCACCAGATCGTTGTCATAGCTGCCGGCAGGCAGCAGCGCCTCCAGCGTCTGCAACTTCTCCAGCTGCTGCTGGTGGGCGATCTTGTCCTTGGTCAACTCGTTGGTCAGCACCACCAGTGCGGTGCAGCCCAGCGCGAACATGGCCAGGATCAGGCCGTTCTTGCGCATGCTCTTTAACATGTCCGGGCTCCGTCAGCTGTGATGGGGAAAGAGGGCAGAAACATCATTGGCGACGGGCTCCATACACTTTCGGGCGAGTCAGGCTGTCGATAAAGGGTACGCAAAGGTTGGCCAGCAGCACGGCGAAGGCGAAGGCATCCGGGTAGCCGCCAAAGCGGCGAATGATGTAGACCAGCACCCCGATCAGCACGCCATAGACCAGGCGGCCGCGTGGGGTGGTGCAGGCGCTGACCGGATCGGTGGCGATAAAGAAGGCCCCCAGCATGGTGGCGCCGCTAAAGAGATGGAACATCGGCGTAGCGGTCGCATCCGGGCTCATCAGGTAGCCGAGGGTCGCCGCCGCCAGCAGGGAGCCCAGAATAGCGGTCGGAATGCGCCAGTTGATCACCTTCTGTTGCAGCAGGAAGAGGCCGCCCAGCAGATAGCCGAGGTTGACCCAGCTCCAGCCGATGCCACCCCAACCCTCAAACAGCGGGCCGCTCAGGATCTCGCCGGTGGTGAGCCCCTGAGTCAGGCCGGTTTTCAGGGTATCAAGCGGGGTCGCCATGGTCAGCCCATCCACCCCCTGCTTGAGCTGGGCCATGCTGTAGCCGTCGAGGCTAAAGCCGGTGAAGATGACCGACGCGGCATCGCCAAAGCCGAGGCTGTAGGCGCGCACGCTCTCCGGCGGCAGCCAGCTGGTCATCTGCACCGGGAAGGAGACCAGCAGCAGCACGTAGGCCACCATGGCCGGGTTGAACAGGTTCTGACCCAGCCCGCCGTAGAGCTGCTTGGCGATGATGATGGCGAAGGCAGTGCCCACTACCATCATCCACCACGGCAGCAGCGGCGGCAGGGAGAGACCGATCAGCACGGCGGTGAGGGCGGCGCTGCCATCCATCAGGGCCGGTTTGACGGGGCGGCCCCGCAGCTTGAGCACCAGCGCCTCACTCACCAGCGCGGTCACCAGCGCAATCAGGATCTGGATAAAGGAGCCCCAGCCGAAGAACCAGGTCTGGGCCAGCAAGCCCGGCACACAGGCCAGGATCACCAGCAGCATCAGGGTTCGGGTCTGTTTGCGGTTATGGGCAAACGGCGCAGTCGCGATATTGAACATGGATTAGTGCATTACCTCGTTGTTTAACGATGGGCCAGCGAGCATCAGCGCGGCTCGGCGTCGGATGATGAGCCCTCATCCGGGGTGGCCCCACTGGCCCTGGCCGCTTCAGCAGCCAGTTTTTTCGCCTTGGCGCGGGCGACGGCAGCGGCGATGGCTGCCTTCTTCGGGTCAACGCTCGCCTCGGCAACGGCCTGTTCGGCCACGGCCTCGCTCACCGGCTCGGCGAGTGCTTGCTCACCGCGAGCCCCTTCTGCTGCCTGCATTGGCTCACCCTGTTCCGCTGCCTGCTGGGCCGCCTTTTTGGCCTTGGCTCGCGCAATGGCTGCGGCGATAGCGGCTTTCTTGGGGTCAACCACTTCGCTGGCCGCAGATGGCGCATCGCTTTGGGTTGCAGCCGTTTCGCTGGTGCCTTCGGTGGCAGTCAGAGAGTCCTCAGCGCTGTCGCTCTGCTGGGCTGCCTTTTTGGCCTTGGCGCGAGCAATGGCTGCGGCGATAGCGGCCTTTTTGGGATCGACCGCTTCGCTGGCCGCAGATGGTGCATCGCTTTGGGTTGCAGCCGTTTCGCTGGTGCCTTCGGTGGCTGTCACATCGCCCTCAGCGCTGTCACCCTGCTGGGCGGCCTTCTTGGCTTTGGCCCGGGCAATGGCGGCGGCAATAGCGGCTTTCTTGGGATCGACCGCTTCGCTGGCAGCAGATGGCGCATCGCCTTGCGTGCCTGCGTCGGTTGTCGCGCTGTTGGCTGTGCTTACCGGCTCGCCACTGGCTTCGGCCTTTTTGGCCTTGGCACGGGCGATGGCGGCGGCAATCGCTGCCTTTTTCGGGTCGGCGTCTGCTGCAGGCTGGCTCTCGGCCGCGCTATCTGTAGCAGGAGCATCGCCAGCCTGAGCCGCTTTCTTGGCTTTGGCACGAGCAAGGGCCGCGGCGATGGCTGCTTTCTTGGGATCGCTGGATGGGTCAACCGCCTCGGCGGATTGCGGCGCAGCGGCTGTTTCGCTGTTTGCGCTCTCCGCCAGCTTGGCAGCGCGGCGCGCTTCCGCTTCCCGTTTGCGCGCTTCGCGAGCGGCAATCACAGCGCTATTGTCGGGCACGCCTTCGCCGGTGGCCGCAATGGCGGTGATGGGCGCATCCTGCTTGGCCTTGATACGGGCCAGCGCCGCTGCCACCGGATCTTCTCCACCTGCGGCAGTCATCGCCTGCCGGCGCTGGGCGGCGGCTTCGGCGTGGCGCGCTTCGCGGGCCGCTTTCTCCCGCTCGAAACGGGCCTGCTTGGCTTCGAAACGCTGCTTGGCGCGCTCGGCTTTTTCGGCTTCGGCGCGGGCTTCGCGAATGTCATCCTTGGCGATCTTGTAGTACTGCACCAGCGGGATCTCGCTCGGGCAGACCCAGGCGCAGGCACCGCACTCGATGCAGTCCATCAGGTTGAGCTTCTCGGCCTTGTCATACTCTTTGGCCTTGCTGTACCAGTAGAGCTCTTGCGGCAGCAGGCTGGCCGGGCAGGCATCGGCACAGGCGCTGCAACGGATGCAGGCCTGCTCCGGGCCGGGAGCGGGTAGTTCTGCTTGCGTCGGCGCGAGCAGGCAGTTGGTCGCCTTGACCACCGGCACCATGGCGTGGGGCAGGGTAAAGCCCATCATGGGGCCTCCCATGATCACCCGCTGATCCGCTTCCGGTTGCAGCTCGAAACGCTGCAGCAGCCAGCGCACCGGCGTACCGAGGCGCACCCAGGCGTTGCCGGGCTTCTTGAAGCTGTCGCCGGTGAGGGTGACGATCCGCTCGATTAGCGGCTCGCCGTCGATAATGGCGCGCTTGATGGCAAACACGGTGGCGACGTTGAGCACCATGATGCCGATATCGACCGCGCGGCCGCCCTTGGGCACCTGACGGCCGGTGAGCAGCTCGATGGTCTGCTTGGCACCGCCCGAGGGGTACTTGGTCGGCACCGTCTTGACCAGCACATCTTCGTCGGTGGTGTGACGGGTCAGCTCGGTGATCGCCTCGGGCTTGTTGTCTTCCACCCCGATCAGGGTGAGTTTCGGTTTGAGCAGGTGCTTGAGCACCCGAATGCCATCCATGATCTCGTCGGCGTACTGCTGCATCAGCCGATCGTCGGTGGTGATGTAGGGTTCGCACTCCAGCCCGTTGACGATCAGGATCTCGGTGAGCTGGCCGCGGCCATCGAGCTTGCTGTGGGTGGGGAAGACGGCGCCGCCAAGACCGGCAATGCCCGCCTGCTGGATGCGCTCGAGCAGTTCGCCCCGCTCCAGATTCCAGTAATCGGGTTTGCCGTCGAGCTCGCCCCACTCATCTTCGCCATCGGGGGTGAGGATGACGCAGAGATCGTCAAGCCCCGAAGGGTGAGCGACCGTGTGGTTGGCAATCTCGGTGATGGTGCCCGAGGTGGAGGCGTGCACCGGCACCACCCGCCCTCTGGCATAACGGGTCAGCGGTTGACCCTTCTTGACCTTGTCACCCACCTGCACCAGCAGGTCACCGGCGGCGCCTGCGTGCTGGCGCACCGGAATGATGAGGCGCGGCGGCAGACCGGCCTGCTCGACCGGGCTCTGGCTCGATTGCAGTTTGTTGTCGGCGGGGTGAATACCACCGTGAAAGTCCCAGATATTCCCGGCTTTGATGCGTTCAAGTAAAGACTGCATGGTTACTCCACCAACCTGACCGGAATCTTGCCCGGAACCTGCACGTTATTGAGATCCCACTTCCAGTTATCGACCGTGGTGGGCACCGGGATCATCTCGATGCAGTCGGTCGGGCAGGGATCGACACAGAGATCGCAACCGGTGCACTCGCTGGCAATCACGGTATGCATCGCCTTGGTGGCGCCGACGATGGCGTCCACCGGGCAGGCCTGAATGCACTTGGTGCAGCCGATGCACTGATCTTCGTGGATAAAGGCGACTTTCTTGACCGGCACCGCGGCCTCGTCACTGCCGCCCAGCGGCTGGGGTTCGACCCCCATCAGGTCGGCAATCTTGCGCATGGTGGCTTCGCCACCGGGTACGCACTTGTTGATCTGATCGCCGTTGGCAACCGCCTCGGCGTAGGGTTTGCAGCCGGGATAGCCGCACTGGCCACACTGGGTCTGGGGCAGCAGGGCATCGAGCTGATCGACGATGGGGTCTGCTTCCACATGAAACTTGACGGCGGCAAAGCCCAGGATAATCCCGAACGCCAGCGCCAGCAGGGTCAGCACCAGAATGGCAAAAAGAATATGGATCATGGTTATATCTTGATGAGGCCGGTAAAGCCCATAAAGGCCAGAGACATCAGACCGGCAGTGATCATGGCAATGGAGACTCCGCGAAACGGGGCGGGCACATCGGCGGCGACCAGTCGCTCGCGCATGGCGGCAAACAGGATCAGCACCAGCGAGAAGCCGGTGGCAGCGCCAAAGCCGTAGATCACGCTCTGCACGAAGTCATGACGCTCGTTGATGCTCAGCAGCGCCACCCCGAGCACCGCGCAGTTGGTGGTGATGAGGGGCAGGAAGATCCCCAGCAGGCGGTAGAGGGTCGGGCTGCTTTTGCGCACCACCATCTCGGTAAACTGCACCACCACGGCGATCACCAGAATAAAGGCGAGGGTGCGCAGATAGGCGATCTCCAGCGGCACCAGAATGTAGTGCTCCACCAGATAGGAGCAGGCACTGGCCAGGGTCATCACGAAGGTGGTGGCGAGCCCCATGCCGATGGCGGTTTCCAGCTTGCCCGAGACCCCCATAAAGGGGCAGAGGCCGAGGAATTTCACCAGCACGAAGTTGTTAACCAGCACTGTGCCGATCAATAAAAGCAGGTATTCAGTCATCGAAGGTCGGGTATCCGGTTTGAAGGCCGCAACATTATCTGATGTTAGGGCACGTTAAACAACCGCAAGGCCGCATGGTTATTATGCAACTGGATAATTTCCCGGCCGTTTTGACCAAGTTAGCAACGGAGTTTTCGTCAAAGCACGAAGATAGAGGCTTATCTACCTAAAAGCGGGTAGCTATTCTCGAATAAGGCGAGAGAGCCGTTGATAGAGTCTCTCCTGCATGGCGGTTCTATGGCAGCCGTGATGGATCTCACGATGACAATTTGGGCATAGAGCGACCGTATTGTTAATCGTGTCTGAGCCACCTTCAGCTAATCCTTTCAGATGATGTACTTCTAAATAAACCTCACCGGAGTCAGTCACAAACGGTGCTGGATAGTTACACGCTTCACACCGCTGCGCTGCGTTTTTTAGCACCCACTCTCGTACTTGTGGATCTCGCCCATAGCTATTAGCCGCAGTTGAGCGAGCTTGTGGTTCTAATACTCCTTGGGGAACGCTGGATGTATCCGAGGACAGATAAGCGGCAGAGGTGCTTTCTTGTTGGCGAATAAGCTGCTCGATATGAGCAAAGGTGTGAGCGCCGACATGGGTCGCCGGTTTTAACCCTGAGACCCAGCTTCGTCCCATCTTGTGGTAGACGTGAGAGATGTTTTGCATCCGAAACTCAAAGGATTTTTCAGTTCGCCCGAATTGGCTGGCCAACGCTTGGTAATAGCGTTTTTTCACGAAGGGTTCGCCACGCTGCTCTTTGGTATACATATCCTGATAAGCCGCCACGGCAGCGCGCAACTCCTCTTCTGTCCAGTGATCGCTCAATGTTTGCTCCTACTCATGGGGAAAATGCACGACGCTGTGGCCAAGAGGGTATAGGGTGCCATCCGAGCGCGCTCATATCGCTGAGGATGTTAATTCAAACGACACCATTTTTCTTTGGGTATTTTGCGATAACGTGCGCATCATCCATAAATTTTCACAAATAAATCAGTAGGCTACTCTGCTTTAGTTCGGGCAAACAGTCATCAGGATGATGGCTGATTAACGCCACAGGGAGGTGGTGATGGATCCGGTTTCCTATCTTTTTTCGGCTTATCTCAATCTGGTTCAGCAGCAGATTTCAGATATCTATGGCACCGAGCTTAAAACGGTTGCGGTGCAGTATGAGGGGGAATCAGTACCCTTCTCGTTTCAGCTCTGGCAGATCCAGCAGCCGAGCGTTTGTCGTCCCTACCAGCAGGATGTGCGGCGCTTTAGCCAATGCACGGTCAAGGCGTCCGCCCTGTTTCACAAGCTGTGCGATGACCTGACCCGGCAGGATGACAGCAGTTGGCAACTGCCCAAATATCGCGCCATGTATTGTTCGGCCGCCGTCAGCTACAGGCCGATGATTGCCGAGATTGGGAATGCCAAACAGAGTCCGGCCAAGCTGGCAGAGCGGGCCTGCAATCAGGCGATTCTGGCGGCAATGGACAGTGACGATGAAGCCCTGCTGGCCCAGCAGGACAAGGCATGTGCCGCAGTGCGCTGATGGAGATTTATCGCGCCCGCCAAGTCGTCAGATCATCTTTGCGCGCCATACCACAGTCGCGGGTGCTTTGGCCCGGTATGATGGAGGGGCTAGCGGGGCGTTCCTGTATCTGTGATGTCTATGGCAAACGAGCGGAGATGCCGCTGGCAAGGCGGACAGCCGGGTTGGCTGGCTGCATGTTTATCACCACCGGCCGTGTTGCCGGCATCAGCACCAGGAGGGAATCATGATCAGCCATATCGACCATCTGGTATTGACGGTAAGTGATATCGAGCGCGCCGTGGCGTTTTACAGCTCGGTGCTCAATATGGAGGCCATCACCTTCGGTGCGGGGCGCCGGGCGGTGGGGTTTGGCAACCAGAAGATCAATCTGCAACTGCTTGGGCAGGAGCCGCGCAACCGGGCGCAGGTGGGGTCGGGGGACGTTTGCCTTATCACCCGCTGGCCACTGGAACAGGTGATGACTCAGCTGGCCTGCCACGGGGTAGAGATTGTCGAGGGGCCGGTGACCAAAAGCGGGGCTTGCGGGCCTATAGAGTCAATCTACTTCCTCGACCCGGATCAGAACCTGATCGAGATAAGTCGCTACCCCTGACTCCGCCGCGGCCGAGGGGAGTTGGGTTGGCGTATCAACTGCTGGCCCCGGCCGCTGGTCGGGGCGCAACCATTCCCTCGTTTGCCTCTTCCGGTACTCCCCTGTCTCGCCACTGCTGACTCTTTTATTGGCCATGAAATCGGGCAAACCCCGTTTGCCCCATAACCCCTGATGGGGGGCCTTGCGCTGTGAGCCGGCCCGCAATTGTGTCGCCGGTGCGCTGGAGTTGGCGATAATCCGGCGTGCAGTGGCGGGCGATGTGGTAATGTGTCGCACTTTTTTGCCGGATGGGCCGGCATTGGCCTCGTTGAAATTGGAGCCGTATGCAAAAAATCGACGTAGTGGAGAGGGTAATGCCGCAGATCATGTGTCCGGCATGGCCGACGCACGCAACCGTACAACAGGATGGGGTTCAGCCCCACTGGCAGGTGACTCATGCTGGCTAACGAATCCATGCGCCTGAACAAATACATCAGCGAGAGCGGCATCTGCTCGCGCCGCGAGGCCGACCGCTTTATCGAGCAGGGCCACGTCTTTATCAACGGCAAGCGCGCCGGGATTGGCGATCAGGTGCAGGTTGGCGATCTGGTGAAGGTGAACGGTCAGGTGATCGAGCCGCGCGAGGCGGACAGTCTGGTGCTGATCGCCCTCAACAAGCCGGTTGGCATCGTCAGTACCACAGAGGCGGGCGAGAAGGACAACATCGTCGATTTCGTCAACCACAGCACCCGGGTCTTCCCCATCGGGCGACTCGACAAGGATTCGCAGGGGCTGATTTTCCTCACCAACCACGGCGATCTGGTCAACAAGATCCTGCGGGCGGGCAACGATCACGAGAAAGAGTATCTGGTGACCGTCGACAAGCCGGTGACCGACGAGTTTGTGCGCGGCATGGCGGCCGGGGTGCCGATCCTCGGGACTGTGACCAAGAAGTGCAAGGTGAAGAAAGAGGCGCCGTTCGTCTTTCGTATCACCCTGGTGCAGGGGCTTAACCGCCAGATCCGCCGCATGTGCGAGCACTTCGGTTTTGAAGTGACCAAGCTCGAGCGCATTCGCATCATGAACGTCAGCCTCAAGGGGCTGCCGGTGGGGGAGTGGCGCGATCTGACCGACGATGAGCTGATCGATCTGTTCAAGCTGATTGAGGACTCCTCCTCCGAGGTGAAACCGGCCAAAGGCGACAAACCCAAGGCGGCCAAGACTCCTGCGGCGCCAAGCGCCAAGCCGGGGCAGGGCAAGAAGCCGCGCCGCGATGATGATCACGAGATTGGCGGGCGTCCCAATGTGCCGGGCCCGGAAGCTTTCGAGAAGAAGCTGCCGGTGGGCAAGGGTGGCGCGGGCAAAGGGGCTGCCAATAAAGGTGGTGCTGGCAAGGGCAGTGCAGGCAAAGGGGCACCCAAGGGTGGCAAACCGGCCGCAGGCAAGCCGCGCACCGCTAACAGCGGACGGCAGAAGAAGGGGCGCTGAGTTGCCCCTCTGAGTGGCATCAGCCTCGTGTTGTCACCCCCAACACTGTTATCTCCAACACACCGGCCTCAGGCCGGTGTGTTGCTTTGGGCCGCAGAGCTGGCCGGGAAGGGCGACGAAATGGTTGGCTCACTGGCGGTCGGTAACCCCATGACGCGAGGGTAGTGGCGCGGGTCGAGGCGCAGCACCAGCAGGCTCATCAGCAGCAATCCCCCCAGCTGCCACTGCCAGGCGGCGGCGAAGTCACCGAACAGGTGATAGAGGCGCGCCGCCACCCAGGGGCCGGTGGCAGCCAGCATAAAGCCGAAGCCCTGCATCAGGGCGCTCAGGGTGCCGGCGCGGCGCGGGTCAGGCAGGTGATCGAGCGCAATCACCATGATCAGGGAAAAACTGCCGCCCAGACCGGCGCCGCACAGCATGCACCAGAGAATGGGGGCACTGGCGGGCGCCAGCCAGAGGCCGCCGAATCCCGCCAGCTGCATGGCGATGGCAAGCCCCATCCATGGCCGCCGATCCAGACTGCGGGCTGCCAGCAGCGGCAAGCCGAGACCGCTGGCGGTCTGCGCCAGTGCCAGCCAGGCGACCAGCTCGCCCGCCTGCGCAGCGTTCCACCCATTCGCCATATAGGCGGGGGCCAGCCAGGCCACTACGATGCCGTAACCGCTGTTGATGATGCCAAAGCAGACGATCAGCAACCAGCTGCGGGGCAGGGTGATCAGCCGCTGCTCGCCGTGAGGAATAGCGACCGCCGCGGTACTTGGCAGACGCACTTTCCACCCTAGCCAAACGATGGCCAGCAGCAGCGGCAGACTCCAGAGCGCCAGTGCTTGCGACCAGTCGAGGCTCGCCGTCAACCGTGGCGTGAGGCTGGCGCCGAGCGCCCCGCCCCCCATCATGCAGGCAGAGAAGATCCCCATCACTTGCGGCACCTTGTGGGCAAAGTGCTGCTTGATAAGGGCGGGCAGCACCCCTTGCACCAGCGCCGAACCCAGGCCGCAGAGCGCAGCGGTGGCGATCAGCAGGGCGCCGCTCTGGGCATCAAAACGCAGGGCACTGCCCGCCGCGAGCAGCAGCAGGGCCAGCCCCAGCAAAGTGGTGGCACTGGCAAGGCTGCGCAGGCGCGGGGTGAGCAGCACGCCAATCCCGATCAGCCAAAGCGGCAGCAGGGTGAGCCAGGCCAGGGTATCCATCCCGAGCGACAGGGCGCGGCCAATCTCGCCGCTCAGCGGGCCGATGGCGGTAAGAAAGGGGCGCAGGTTAAGGCCAGTCAGGATCACCAGCACCAGCAGGGCAAGCTGCTGGCGGCGCCCCTCTGCCGGGCGTTCGCTTGTCCCCTTACTCATGATCAGGCGCTGCTTGTGTGGCTTGTTGTAACTGGGTGCCATAGAGATCTGTCGCCGTCAGGGTGACGGCCAGTTTGACCTGTGGCAGAGGTGGCGGTGCCAGCGGCAGCCCCAGCTTTTGATAGGCGGCAGTGCTGTCAAAGCCGAACGGCGCTGCATCGGCGTTATCAAAGGCGTAATAGACGGCGGCGATGCCGTTCATCACCAGCGCGGCGAGGCACATGGGGCAGGGGTGGCCGCTGGCATAGACAGTGGCGCCCGCGAGCGGCCCGCTCTGGCTTGCCTTGCGCAGCGCCTCCAGCTCGGCGTGACGGGTCGGGTCCCCATCCAGATGGATGCCGTTGACCGCGCTCGCCACCAGCTGGCCATCGCGTACCAGCAGGGCGGCGAAGGGGCGGCCCCCCTGCCGGTGATTTGCTCTGGCCAATTGCACCGCCTGCTCCAGCCAGCGCTGATGAGTCGGGAGAGTGGTTGATGAGGGGATCGGGCGGGCGTTGGCAGAGGCAACAAGGGGCGCAGACATGATGAAAAACCCTGATTTGACTAAACAAATGCCAGCCTAGCGGCGAAACAAACCATTTGGAAATTAAATGATAAAATGAGTTTCAGTGGTTTTATAAATGGAGAAACCCATGCTGGATCCCCTGTTACTGCGCAGTTTTGTCGCCATTATCGACACCGGCAGCTTCACCCGGGCCGGTGAACGGGTCCATCTGACCCAATCCACCATCAGCCAGCAGATGCGCAGGCTCGAACAGCAGATTGGCTGCCCGCTGCTGGATCGCTCCGGTCGGCAGGTGGTGGCGACGGCCGAGGGGGAGCAACTGCTGGGGCTGGCCCGCCGCATTCTGGCGCTGCTGGCGCAGGCCGAGGAGCAGGTGAGCGAGGGGAGCATATCCCTCAGCCTCGGGGTGCCGGAGGATTTCGCCGCCGGTGCCATCACCCCGGTGCTGGCCGCCTTTGCCCGCGACTACCCCGAGGTGCGGCTGGAGGTGGAGAGCGGCCTGAGCCATCACATCTGGCAGCGTTTCGCTGCGGGGGAGCTGGATCTGGCGCTGGTCAAGCAGGTGCGCGGACAGGGCTCGCCGCTCGCCAGCTGGCGTGAGCCGCTGGTGTGGGTCGATAGTCGCGACTGGCCGGCGAAGGGGCGTGATCCGCTGCCGCTGGTTGCCTTCCCGAGCGAAGGGCTCTATCGCCAGCAGATGACCGAGGCGCTCGATGGTCTGGGTCGGCGCTGGCGTATCGCCTATGTCAGCGCCAGTCTCGCCAGTTTGCAGGGGGCGGTGAGTGCAGGCATTGGCGTGAGCTTGCTGCCCAAACGGCTGATGCCTGCCGATCAGCTGGCCCTGACCCAGTGGCCCAAGGTGGCATCGGTGGAGCTGGCGCTCCATGCGGCAAAGGATGGGGGCGAACCGCTCAGCCGCTTGAGTTCGGCCCTGATCGCCCTCTGTGATGAGGTGATGGGGCCGCAGTGAGTGGCTATATGGGGAAAAACGTCTGTGGGGAAAAACTGACGTCGGCAAGATAAGGCGGAAAAAGTGCGGGGAGGGATCAGTGATCCTTCCCCTCCGCCAGCTTGCGCTCGTAGTCATTTTTGACGATGGCCAGCGCCGCCAGCACCAGCTCGGGGGCCAGCTCATTGGTTTCCAGCAGTTCGATCAGATCCACCGCGAGTTTCACCTCGGGCGGGGCAGTTTCCAGTGACATGGGCAGGGTTCCGGTTGCGGGAAGAGGGGGGATTATACAGGGGCGCCGCCGTTGGCCGAAAGCGCCCGCTCTGTCGGGTTGTGAGCCACGAAGGTCAGAGGTGCTGGCGCATCTCTTTGTCGATCTCCTCGCGCAGGGCGATGAGCTTTTTGGCGTACTGCTGCAACTGCAGATCGCTCTCGCTCAGTGGTTGCCACTGGGGCACCGGGGTCGGTTTGCCCTGCTCATCCATCGCCACGAAGATGATGATGCAGTGGGTGGTTTTGTGGCGCTCGGTCTCGGTGGGATGGCGGCTGTAGACATCCACCGCCAGATGCATGCTGGTGGTGCCGGTGTGGATCACCTGAGCGTGTACCTCCACCAGCTGGCCAATCTGGATGGGGCGCAAAAAGCGGATCCCCCCCACATAGACGGTCACCGCATAGCCGCCGCACCAGCCCGCGGCGCAGGCGTAGCCCGCCTGATCGATCCACTTCATCACCATGCCGCCATGCACCTTGCCGCCGAAATTGACGTCAGAGGGTTCGGCCAGAAATTGCAGGGTCAGTTCGCGATTGGGCACAGTCACATCCTTATTGCCTGAAGAGTTTCCCTGAGCTTTGCCCCATCGGCCTGCCCGGTCAAGGGTTCATCCCCGATTCAGGGGGGTGGGGTCACTATCTGGCTCTATTCATCCCGATTTCACTTTTTTGACCCGCAGGAGTGACACCATGAAACAGATGCTGGAACAGTTGCTGGGGGCTGGCAAAGGCTGGCTCAACGAAGGCGGAGAGAAGCGCAAGGGGCAGATGCAAGGAGCGCTGGCCGGCGGTGCGCTCGGTCTGCTGCTGGGCAACAAGAAGATGCGCAAATATGGTGGCAAGGCCGCTGCCGTGGGTGGCGCTGCAGCCCTCGGCGGGCTGGCCTACAAGCTCTATCAGGATTGGCAGGCCCAGCAGGCGGCGCCCGCCCAGCCGACCCATCCCGTCAGCACTCTGGAAGGAAATGCGCTGGACGCCCGCTCGGCTCTCTTGGTGCGCGCCATGGTGGCGGCAGCCCGGGCCGACGGCCATATCGACGGCGCCGAGCGCCAGAAAATTCAGGAGTACCTGACCGAACAGGGCCAGAGCGATGCCGCCCGCTGGATTGACGCCGAGCTGGCCCGCCCCCTCGACACCCACGCGCTGGCGCGGGAAGTGACCGACATGGAGCTGGCCACCGAGGTCTATCTCGCCTCCCTGCTCGCCATCGAGGTGGATCACTTTATGGAGCGCGGTTATCTCGATGAACTGGCGCGCGCCCTCAAACTCGATGACAACCTCAAAGGAAGCATCGAGCGGCAGGTAGCCCAGCTTAACGCCCCCGCCTGATACCCTCACCGCCATGGATTGCCGATAACGCCCCGCTCAAGGGGCGTTGTTGTTTCTGCGCTTTGGCGATCACCCCTCTGTTTCCAGCTGCCGGTTTATCAGGCCCGCAAGCAGGTGGAGTGCCTGCTCCAGCTGCTCGCTCCAGGGATGGGAGCTGTTGAGGCGCAGGCAGTGGTTGTGTTGCCCCTGACTGGAGAAGAGGGCGCCGGGGGCGATGGAGAAGCCGCAGTCGAGCGCCATGGCGTGGAGGGTGCGGCTGTCGAGGCGGGGCGGGAACTCCAGCCAGAGAAAGTAGCCGCCATCGGGGGAGGAGATCCGCACCTCGCCCGGCAACAGTCGCTGCAGCGCGGCCCGCATCTGCTGCTGGCGCTGGGCCAGGGTGTGGCGCAGACGGCGAAAGTGGGCATCGACCCCGCCCTGGCGCAGCATTTCGGCCAGCGCCAGCTGGCTCGGCACATTGGTGGAGAGGGTGGACATCAGTTGCAGCCGCTGGATCCGCTCGGCATGGGGCCCCGCCACCACCCAGCCGACCCGAAAGCCCGGCGCCAGACACTTGGAGAAGGAGCTGCAGAGCAGGCTGTCACCGCGCTGATCCCAGTGCTTGATGGGCTTGGGGCGCTCGCGGCCGAAGTAGACCTCCGCATAAACGTCATCCTCCACCAGCGGCACCTTGTGGGCATTGAGCAGTGCCATCAGCCCCTGTTTGTGCGCATCCGGCATGGTGTGGCCCAGCGGGTGCTGCACATTGCCCATCAGCCAGCACGCCTTGATCGGCATCTGGCTGAGGGCATCAGCCAACAGCGCCAGGTCGATGCCTACCCCCGGGATGACCGGGATCTCCACCGCCTTGAGCTTCAGCCGCTCGATGGCCTGCAGGGCGCCATAGAAGGTAGGGGACTCCACCACCACCCAGTCACCGGGCTCGGTCAGCACCTGCAGGCTGAGGGAGAGCGCCTCCATGGCGCCGGTGGTGATGATGATCTCCTGCGGGTTGATGGCGACCCCGTCGCTGGCGTAGCGCTGGGCGATGGCGCGGCGCAGCGCCTCGTTGCCGGGGGGCAGGTCGGCCACCGTGCTGAAGGGGTCGAGCCTGCGCATGCAGCTGGCCAGTGCCCGCCCGAGCTGGGGATGGGGGAACAGGGTCGGGTCGGCCACTGACATGCCAAGGGGCACCAGTGCCCGCGATTTGCTCGCCTGCAACACCTCGAACACCAGATCGTTGATATCCACCGAGCCGCTGTAGTGGGTCTGGCTCGGGGTGTGGCGCGCCACCTTTGGCGAGGCGGCCTTGACGTAGTAACCGGACTGGGGACGGGCGAGGATCCGCCCCTGACTCTCCAGCAACTGATAGGCCTGCAGCACCGTCATCGGGCTCAGGTTGTGGGTCTTGCAGCTCTGGCGGATGGAGGGGATGCGTTCCCCCGGTTGCCAGATGCCGTCATCGATCTCGCGGCTCAGGCGTTCGGCCAGTTGTTGGTAAAGAGGCATGATCTGGATCAACTGTTATAGGTGCTATTCACTATAACTGCATCTGTTATAGGTGTCATGACCCGTGGTGTACTTGTCCTGCATGAAACGTGCAAGGCAAATACAACAAAAGAGAGTGACACATGATCAATCCGGATGACGTGGTCAGCCTGTCGCGCCTGCAATTTGGCGCCACGGCCCTGTTCCACTTCCTGTTTGTCCCCCTCACCCTGGGGCTGTCCTGGATCCTGGTGATCGCCGAGTCGGCCTATGTGATGACCGGCAAGGTGATCTATCAGGACATCACCCGCTTCTGGGGCAAACTGTTTGGCATCAACTTCGTCATGGGGGTCACCACGGGGATCACCATGGAGTTCCAATTCGGCACCAACTGGGCCTATTACTCCCACTATGTGGGGGACATCTTCGGTACCCCGCTGGCCATCGAGGGGCTGATGGCCTTCTTCCTCGAATCGACCCTGGTGGGACTCTTCTTCTTTGGCTGGGACAAGCTCTCCCGCGGCAAGCACCTGCTGGTGACCATGCTGGTGGCGCTCGGCTCCAACCTCTCGGCGCTCTGGATCCTGATCGGCAACGGCTGGATGCAAAACCCGGTGGGGGCCGAGTTCAACCTGCTGACCCAGCGCATGGAGCTGGTGGATATCGCCGCCGTGCTGCTCAACCCGGTGGCGCAGGTGAAGTTTGTCCACACCGTCGCGGCGGGCTATGTGGCCGCCTCCATGTTCGTGATGGGGGTGAGCAGCTGGTATCTGCTGCGCAAGACCGAGGTGCAGTTCGCCCTGCGATCCTTCGCCATCGCCTCCGGCTTCGGGTTGGCCGCCATCCTCTCGGTTATCGTGCTCGGGGATGAGTCTGGCTATCGCACTGGCGAGGTGCAGAAGGTGAAGCTCGCCGCCATCGAGGCGGAGTGGCATACCGAGCCAGCACCTGCCTCCTTCACCCTGTTTGGCTTCCCGGATCAGGCTGCCGAGACCACCCACGCCGCCATCAAGATCCCGTATCTGATGGGGATCATCGCCACTCGCTCCCTCGATGAGGCGGTGACCGGTATCAAGGATCTCAAGGTGCAGCACGAGGCGCGTATTCGCAGTGGCATGGTGGCGTCCGGTGCCCTCGAACAGATCCGCGCCGGCAACGACACGGCCGAAAACCGGGCGCTGTTTGCTAAACACGGCAAGGATCTCGGCTACGGTCTGCTGCTCACCCCCTATGCCAGCAATATCGCCAAGGCTGGGGAGGCAGAGATTGCCAAGGCGGTGGAGGACTCCATCCCGCAGGTGGCGCCGCTCTTCTTCGGTTTCCGCCTGATGGTGGGGCTGGGCGTCGCTATGCTGGGGCTGATGGTGGTGAGCTTTGTCCAGCTCTGCCGCAACCGGCTGCAGAGCTCGCCGCGGCTGCTCAAGACCCTGCTCTGGAGCATTCCGCTGCCCTGGATCGCCATCGAGGCGGGCTGGTTTGTGGCCGAGTTCGGTCGCCAGCCCTGGACCATCAGCGACGTGCTGCCGGTGTCGGCCTCGGTCTCCCTGCTTACCCCGGGCCAGCTCTGGTTCAGTCTCATTGCCATCTGTTCCATCTACACCCTGCTGCTGGTGGTGGAGCTGTTCCTGCTGCGCCGGGTGATCCGCAAGGGGCCCGCCATTCTCCATACCGGCCGCTACAGCGGTGAACAACCCGAACTTGCGAGGATCGCCTGATGGATTACGCAACTCTGAAACTCATCTGGTGGGCGCTGCTGCTCTTCATGATGGTCGGCTTTATCGTGATGGATGGCTTCGATCTCGGCATCGCCATGCTGCTGCCGGTGGTCTCGCAGGATGACGACGACCGGCGGCTGGTGATCAACAGCGTGGGGCCGGTGTGGGAGGGCAATCAGGTGTGGCTCATCGCCGGTGCCGGCGCCCTGTTCGCCGCCTGGCCGCTGGTCTATGCCGCCGCCTTCTCGGTGCTCTATATCCCCATGGTGGTGCTGCTGCTCGGCCTCTTCCTGCGCCCGGTTGGCTTTGACTACCGCAGCAAGCTGACCGACCCGCTGTGGCGCCGCTGGTGGGATCGGGCGCTGGTGGCGGGGGGCCTGATACCGACCCTGATCCTCGGCGCCGCCATCGGTCTGGTGATGCAGGGCTTGCCGTTTCGCTTCGACACGGCGCTGCGCCTGCACTACGGCGTATTCGACTTCCACTGGGGCTGGCTGCTCTCGGTGCTGGCTACCGCCATCACCTTGCTGCTGCTGCACGGCGCCAGCTTTTTGCAAGCCAAGGTAACGGGAACGCCCGCGCTGCGCGCACGGGGCATCGCCATCCTGCTGGCCCCGCTGGTGACCTTTTTCTACCTGCTGGCCGGTTGGCATCTGGTGGATCTGCAGGGCTATCAGCTGAGCGGTCTGGCGGGTCAGCCCTTTGACGGCAATGCGGTGCTGAGCCCGCTGATGAAGGGGGTCACTCCCCATGTCGCCGGTTGGCTGCGCAACTACCACGAGCAACCGCTGCTCTGGCTGGTGCCGCTGATTGGCGCGCTGGCGCCGCTGGCGAGCGGCATTGCCGCCTGGCTGGAGCGCGGACGGCTGGCACTGGTGGCAAGCGCCGTGGCCTGCATCGCCATGCTCGGCTCGGTGGCCATCTCGCTCTTCCCCTTCGTGCTCCCTTCAACCCTTGATGCCGCGAGCAGCCTGACCCTGTGGGATGGCACCTCCAGCTACAAGACCCTGGCCATCATGTTCGGCATCGTGCTGGTGCTGATGCCGGTCAACCTCGGCTACACCGGCTGGGTCTATCGGGTGGTGCGCGGCAAGCTCGACCGTGCCCGCATCAAGCGCGACGGCCATCAACTCTACTGACCATAAGGAGGACGCCATGTGGTACTTCACCTGGATACTGGGGCTCGGCTTTGCCCTGTTGCTGGGGCTGTGCAATCTGCTCTGGCTGGAAGCGCGCTGGGAAGCGGCTGACCGCGACCAGAGCTGATCTGCGGGGTTGACCCGCATGCCCGGTTGGGCTGCCAGTGGCGCAGCCCGATCACCCACCCTGCCACTTCACTGACAGTCACGGACTGTCACTCAACCGACAGGTAATCAATATGAAACAGACATTGAAAGCGGTGGCGCTGGCCATCGGCTGCGCCCTTGCCGCCGCGCCGGCGGGTGCCGCCAGCCAGGGCGTACAACTGACGCCACTGGACAAGAACTTCACCCTGCAGGTGCTCGGCAGTGGCGGCCCCATCTCCGACGATCAACGCGCCTCCTCCAGCGAGGTGATCTGGTGGAAGGGGAAATCCCGCATCCTGATCGATGCCGGTGGCGGCGTCTACCTGCGCTTTGGTCAGGCGGGGGCCAAGCTCGAAGAGGTCGATTTTATCGGCATCACCCACTTTCACACCGACCATGTGACTGACCTGCCCGCCCTGCTCAAGGGGGCCTACTTCTTCGAGCGCAGCGATCCGCTGGATCTGGCGGGGCCCGAGGCGGGTTCGGCCTTCCCCAGCATGAGCGGCTACTTTGACGCCCTCTTCAACAAGGAGAAGGGGGCTTATGCCTACCTGAGCGGCTTCAAGGATGGCACCGATGGTCTCTTCCCCATCACCCTGATTGATGTCCCCTATCGGGGGCCAAAACCCCACACCGTCTATCAGCAGGATGGCTTGACCATCACCGCGCTCGGCATCCCCCACGGTGACGTGCCCTGTCTTGCCTACCGGATCCAGAGCGCCGAAGGGAGCATCGTTATCTCGGCGGATCAGAACGGTTCCAACCCCGCCTTCCTCGATTTTGCTCGCGGCGCCGACATTCTGGTGATGCCGCTTGCCATCCACGAGGGGGCCGACCCGGTTTCGGCTTCGCTTCATGCCAAACCATCTGTGGTAGCCAAAATTGCCACCGAGGTGAACCCCAAGCTGCTGGTGCTCAACCACTGGATGGGGGTCGGCCTCAATCACAAGAAAGAGGCGATCGACATCGTCAAGTCACAGTTCCGCGGTCAGGTTATTGCCGCCCGGGATCTCTCCAGCTACCCCGTTTCATCCGTCAAGGAGTCCGCTCATGAGTAACTCAAGCAGCAACAAAACCACCGGCAAACTGACCCTCTCCATCGCCATGACCAGCCTGATTGCCCTGACCCCGGGACTGGCGCTGGCGGCCACCCCGAGCGATGCGCCGGTCAAGGCCGCCCCCAGCGAACAGCACGGCGGCAAGTGTGCGGCGGGCAAGTGCGGCACCGAGAAGCGCTTTGAAAAGCAGGCCCTCGACAGCGATCCGCAAGGCCGGCTGGTGCGCGCCCGCGATGGCAAGTGCGGCGTGGCGGGCGAGGGGATTGATGACGACAGATCCGGTTCCAGCAACGGCAGCAAGATGACGGAGGGGGTATGCGGCCAATAAGCTCCCGCAGTCGGGGGATCGGGCTGCGGCAGGAGCATCTGGATGCGCTCTGCTCCGGCCCTATGTGCGCGCGCGGGTAATTTGATCACTGAAAGCTAGTGAAATGATCACTGCAAAGTGTGATCAATTCACTAGCAAAAAGGGGGTCATTACGGCATGAGGCTGGGGCCATTATCAACGCGAACTTGCATACCAGGGGCCACGTCTCGAACCCTAACCGTAGGAGGGCGATCATAGTGGACGGTAACATCAAGCGATGATCTTGATTGTGCCGGGTTGTTACCGCCACCAGAAAGTCCATGAGCTTCCTTTTGCAGCTCAGCTGCCAGCATGGCGTAAGGGTTCGTTGGAAGGCCAGAAGAGGCAGCGCTAAACCCAGATGCCATCATTGCATAAGCATCAGAGTTACTGAGCATCTTGGGCTGTGGCAGCGTAGCGTGAAGAGCCTGAGCAGTATCAGATTCAGCCTTCAGAGACTTTGCGGCTTCAGAGTCACTTGCTGCATAAAGGAGCGCAAGAGGAAGCTCTGGTGCGAGCATAGCAGCCGAAAAAAGTTTCTTGGGGCTAATTGATGGCTTATTAGGCTTTGGAAGTCCAATTGGCTTGGGGTTCTTTCCTTTCGGAAGGTCCATAGCCGGAGGAAGCCCTAGAGGCCCACCTGGCATGTTGACAACATAGACCGGCATGGCACCGCCATATAAGGTACTGGCCAGAGATTCAGCCATGCCATCCAACTCACCAATACCACCCCTGCGCCTTCCTCCTTTCCTGCCAGATATCTTGCCAGCGGCCCAAGAACCGGCAGTATATACTCCCTTGCCAACTGCAATAGCCCCTTTGGCCAATGGGGCAGCCATGCGGATACCCTTGTTGATGACGTAGATTGAAGCAAGGATCTTGGCAAGGTGCTCATAACCGCCAACCGCATCACTGATCGCCTTGGCACCACGCCCGATACCATCCAAGACGGGCAGCAGCTCACGGCCAACGTTCTTGACCTCTTTTGCTGCATCAGAAACCGCATGGAAGCTATCAACCAGATTGCCGCCGACCTCCTCAACCAGCTTGTCGTACTCACCGGTTTTTTTCATTTCATCCAGTTGGGAAAGCAGGCCACCCAGCTCGGACTTGAGGACGGAAAAGGCTCCGCTATCCATCACATCGCTCTTGAACAACGTCCAGTGATCACCCATGTTGGAGATCATGCCATTCCAGGTGTTCATCTGATCTCTGGCTGCACCCTTGGATGCCTTGCCCATCTGGTCAATAAGTGCCTGAATCGCTTTTCTGGTCAACTGGCCCTTGCTGGCCATATCTTGGATCTGCTGGGCGCTATAACCAAACCCGTTGTTCTGACCGAGTTCCTTGCTGGCCTTCACCAGGTAATCCCAGACAGGCACACCACGCTCAAGCAGCTGAAGGGCCTCTTCACCTTGCAACTTGCCCTTTGTCCATGCCTGGCCGAACGCCAGCGTGATCCCGTCAACTGTCTCAGCGGTGCCGCCCATCATGGCCGCTTGATCCGCGATCGCCTGCATCGTTCCATTCATCGGGTCGAGGCCAAATGCTTTCAGTTTGACGAAAGCACTGGTCACCTCATCCACGGCATATGGCGTATCCTGAGTGAACTGCTTGATCCACTCCATCGCCTTGGCGCCACCTTCTGGGCCACCCTGCAATTTGTTGAGCATGATCTGATAGCGCTCGAACTCAGCAGCTGTATCAACAAATGCTTTTTTGAAACCATAGGCAACAGCTGCACCGGCAATAATTGCGCGATTACCAAGCGAATCAATACCGGTGCTGGCTGCCATGGCTGTTTGGTTGAGCATTGCCATTGCACGCTGATTGCTTGTGGCAAATTGGCTCATTGATTGACCGTACAGTTTTGCTTTTTGGGCAAGGTTGCCAGCAAGGTCAATCGTAATTTCAGTTCGTAGCTGTTTAGCCATATATCCCCCAATTAAAAAGGCCAGCCGAGCGGCTGGCCTTTTTCACTCCATTACAGGTCTTGAGAGACCAGCAATTCAACCTCGTTGTAATGGGTATTATCCTCCCCATTATCCAAGGTCTTGCGCTTGAGCAGCTTCTCAGCAGCAGCCCGCAAGCTCACATCAACGACCATCAAGGTCGGGCGAATTTTCAGAGAGCTGCCATTGCTGTCTTTTTGCTTCATCATCAAGGCCACAGCAGCCTCAAAGTTTGCTTCATCCAAAGCGGCTTTACTTGCAACAGCCATTTGCCAGAAGGAATAACCAGCATTACCACGGGCGCGAGTACCGAAATAATACTTGTCCTTCATAAACACTTCGGAGTTGCTGTCTTCTGTCATTGCAGTAAAGACAGGAGCAATACGCTCTTGCCAAATAAGCGGCTTGAGCGGGCGGCTGGTATCCAGCAAGAACCAGGGCGCACCGGTAGCAGCCGGATCACCGACGATATTTGAAGCGGTAGAGGCCGGAGTGGTTTCCAGAGGATGATCTACATCAAAGAACGGTTGACCGTCATAGCACAGCTCGGTGAAACCATTCTTGAGCAGGTTGAATACATGTTCGTCAGGGTAAACCGCTGCGTCATAACCCATCTGCTCAAAGATGATCCCATAACGGCCATAGTCGTTATCTTCATAGTCAACGCGAGGAACACCGATAGAGGCTTCAAACAGCTTATTGGTGATCGTGTACTTGTGCTTCGCCAGCTCTTTCAACTGACGATCACCGATCCACTCCTTGAGGCGCGGGAAGTCACCCAGCCAACCATAACCGGTTGCACCGGCAGAGGATGGCAATACGGTTGCCACCTGCTGATAAGTGGGTTTGGCAGTCCCTACACCGGCATTAAAGCGAGCGGCAAAGGCGGTACTTGATTCAGTTACTACGGCATTGATATCAATCGGGGCAGGCATATTACTGATCCTTCTTCACGTTCAAGAATTGTTCTTCGCTCACGCCAACAGCGCGGCACACTGCGATTTGTGACTCGCTCAAGCGTGATTTACCATGGAGCGAGCCGAGCTTTATGGGCTTTCCAAGTGCGTCAAACGCACCATTCATGTCGGCGAACGCCTTGAAGGCATCCACCCCTTGAGCCCGGCAGGTAGCGATCAAGAAATCGCGTTGGGCTGGGCAGAAGCGGGCATCAGCAATCGCCTGATCAACCGCCTCCTCTGCTTGCCGGTTCAACGCCACATCTTCACGGCGATTCAGCGCGGCCATTACATCGCCTGGCGTCTTGACTTGCACACCAAGCGCAACAGACACCTCCTCCCACCCCTTGCCGCCCTGCTCACGACTGTTGAGAGCGGTCATGACCAGGTTTGGCTTATTGGTCAGGGCTACACTCGACAGGCTCAGGATCTCCATGCTGGCGTTATAGGCGAACGCCGGAGACAAGAAACGGTACTCGCGACTGTTGATCGCCTTGGCCGCTCGTTCCGTCCAACTGACCTTTGCCCACAACTCACCATCACGCAGTTCCAGATCTTCGATCCAGCCTGCTGCCGGAGCCTCTTCACCTTCCGGCGCTTTGAGCTCTTGGCCGTGTTCGTAATCGATCACAAGCGGCAATCCCATGTTCTTGAACATGTCGATCAGCTTCGCCGGATCCTTCATATTCCACTTGCGGCCATCGAGGCCTTTGATCTCTGGCCCACTGGGCATGATCTGCACCCATTCAGGTGCTGCCTGAGGCATTTCACTGCACAACGCTACAAAGGGCATGCTTAGCCACCTACAACCATGTTTAAAACCAATTTAAATCGCATCAGGTTGCATTAATGATGCACAACCGATACGCACCCATGCGCAACCTCGTCCAACGCCATAGAGGCCGCTACAACGCTCCACCAGTCCGCCGCCGTCATCGAACACACATCGTCCCAGGTGAAAGGGCCAGCCCGGTCACCAATAAAGGCGATGGACGCAACGGCGATCTCACGCAGATAGAAGAACGATTCCAGCGCTTTGGCGTGGTGGATACCAAGCGGCTTGATCTGACCAGCTCGGATCATCTGTCTCACGTTCTTGGAAACGTGTTGTTCAAGCTCCTCTTTCTGATCGGCTGTCAGCGGTCGCATAGTCAGCCGCTCGTAAAGCTCACCAGCGATGATCACGCCTGAATTAATATCCACATCAAGCACGGTTCACCCCCAAACGCTCAATACAATCTCTTGCAAGGCGGTTTTGCGTTCTCTGGCTTTCTAAAATATTTTGAATTTGACGAGCGCTCATTCCATATTTAACAGAAAGCATCTTTTGGTTTTTTCCATCAAACTCTTTGTAAATAGAGAACATGATAAGGCTTTTCTTTAAATACTCAGCATTTGGAAGGTATATTTGAGAACCGCCAATCGTTTCACATATAGCAATAAAAATTGACGCCCTTAGCTTCTCGTCAAAGCAATTTTGTTGCTCCAAGCCATTCTTAATGCTTTCATATAAAATAGTTAATGTCTCATTCCTCATAACTGCGCATGACTTTAAAAAAACATCAAACATCGATTTATCTGAAAGCAACTCAGCATAATCAATTCTCATGACCAACCCTTTTAATTGACTGCATTCTGCGCATAACACTCCTCACAGAAATCCCATATTTATAGGTAATGGCAACATAACTCATACCATTTTCCCTGTGGTGAGCAATGAGATTGCTAACAAGCGGAGAAACAAAGTAACGAACATTTGGGAGGTAAAAACCTTTATTCACCAATGAAAAGCTGATTTTTTTATCAGAAACCTCAAGAAATGAATTAACAATGCTTTCATGAACGCAAATTGAAGCTTGCTCATTTAAAACATCCACCAGATGAAGCATCAAGCCGATCTCAAAAGACCATGATGGAATTACGAAATCACTCTCACCATCTTCATCTATGACACTCATATTTGAATCACCACATGTAAAACCGATACACGAATTTTGTCACTACCTTCAAAATGGTGATACTGACGCTTTTCGCGCCAAAGCAGCAGGCATAAAAAAATCCCCCAGTCGTGAAACTGGGGGATCTTCCCTGCCCTTACCCGATGGCCCAATCACCGGAGAGGAGTCAACACATTAACCTTTTGCGGCACTGCTTTCAATATCAATCACAAATCTACTCATGGCGGTTCTTGATACTTTCATATCATCTCCAAGGCCGCGCTTCTCAATCTCTTCATTGATGTAGTTCATCATTTCAACCTGAGTATATTCACCGCTGCAAATCATATAGGCAAAGGTGGCCCGAATATCGGGCGGCCACTTCATATACTTTTGCACCGTGCGCCGTGGCTTGCTCACCATGGTGAATGGGGTGCTTTGCTGCTGGTGCGCCCGCAGCAACTCCAGCACCTGCTTAACCCCGATCTCATTCACCAGCACCGCCATTTCGTGGCTCTCTTCCGCAGTCAAACGCTTACTCCTCATCGCTTGGCACCTCCACGAACTCACCCACGATCACATCATCCAGGGTAGCCACATGCAGGCTTTCGGCCTTAACAAGGCGCTTGGCAGATCCCGCGCTACTCGCGATCACAGTCAGCGCCAGAGAGGCATCACTCAAGAACCACTCACCAGTAATGAGACCAGCATCGCAGCTATCAAGCATAGACTCAAGGGCCGCAAGGTTGCCCTTCATGCTCTCGATCTTCTTGCGCAGGGCCTTGCTGGCGCTGCTGACAAGAACCGGAGAAGGACGGGAGTTGGCGATCGCAGCGGAGCGGCGCACCGAAACGGCGGGAGTGTGGCGGGCCATCATGCTGCACCTCCCTCAGTCTTGCTCAAGGAGTTGCCAGCACGGATCAGGCCCTCGGCCAAGTCGAGCGCACGGCTCAGATCATCGCGCACGAAATCACCGTTGCTGGCGACAAGGCCATTCAGAAATGAAAGGAGAAATTGACCACATTCAGCCATCTCGGCAGAAGTTGAGAACAACTTCCAATTAGAATGAAAATTAATAGCTGTGAGCATATCCGCAGCGTCAACACTACTAATTATACTAGATGGTACTGGCAATGCCCTTTGAGCTCTAAAAGGCAGGAGATCAGCGCGATACAGCCTCATTCCAACAATTCTTTTTTGACCAGAACTTTCCTTGATAAGACTTGGCCTTTCCTCTCCAAGCTCATTCAAAAAAACGCGTAACGCCTCTCTACTCCTCGGCAATGAAGGAAGCTTAAGTTCAATTATTTCTGATAATGTTAGCCATAAACCTGATGCAAAAGGCGCTTGCTTAAGATCAAATCTATTTTTCAAATCGGTAGCTATTTCATCCGGAAGAAGCTCAACCCTGTACTCCAATGTTCTTCCAGCGCCACCGTGTTTTACACGGACAAGATCGCCACCAAGGTCGATGCCAGAGCTAGAATAAACTTGTGATGCAGACTCAAGATACAGCTTTAACCCGCTTTCAGATTTCGGGATGCCAGTAAAATTGAAACCAATTATTTCTTTGACAGTCAACCAGAGATGGTCAACAGAACGGAGTTCAGATGATGAACCGGCCATGACGGGCCTCCTTGGATAGTAGGACTATCACCGACAGGAGGGTAGTAATCTCGCTGGCGGTGAGCTGAACAGGGTTACTACCACCGCTCCAAGGATACGGCCCAGCTTGCGCCAGCCCCATCCAGCCCACCATAACAAGGCTAGATTTTCGCACAAAAAAACACGCTGGACGCGTGTTGTGCGTCTTGGATTATACGGGGGTAGTAGTCCCGACTCCAGTGTTTTTCTGGAGCATTTAAAGGCTATCCCGAGCTGATTCCCCTGTCAACAACAATGATCAAAACACTAGGATTTGATGAGCAAAAAACAAACAAGTAGACAGCCTATTTAGAAACAGCAGCAGATTTCAAGTTTCCAAATGCATTTCCAAAAAAAACCACGTAAACAACTGAATAATAAAGAAAACAACCGCTTATCTGCTTTGGGAAACCCGGTTTCCAAAAGTGATTTTTTTATGGAAACATAACTTAATTCAATTGAGCCCCGTACAAAGAGAACAAAGCAATCTATCGCCGTTCCTTTTCACATAACCAATCAAGAGCGAACGCAACCAATATAAGGCATTGATTTTAAAACAAATTCCATCAAAAGGAACAGGTATTGCAGGAAAAGGAACTGAGTTCCTTTTCCTGGTCGCCGCAAGCGAACAGAAAACGGGTCATCTCGGTGTGATAAAAATTCGCACAAGGCCCATCATGCGAATTTTTCCAGCTATAGGCAACAAAAGAATTAACTCATTTATATTCAATGACTTATAAGTAAAAATCCCTTGTTTTGCTGATTAATCCCTTGCGCATTTTTCTGCGCAGTCAATAATGCCACAAGCCTAGGCCACAGGCCGCCTTGCAGGCGTTCGCTGGGGGTCTTTCAAGGCCAGATAGCATCCGGCGTGGAGGCGGATTTGCAAGTGGCGTTTAAAGCCTGTTTAAAGGCCAATTTAAAAAATAGATAGTGATCAATACTCCAGTAATTTTCAGGCCTTTTTAGGAGCAGTGATCATTTCCGTGATTGCCAATATACGCTCCGCCTCGCTCGCCAAAATCTCACCCATCCCACACCGTCAATCGCCAGCAAACCCGCGCCAATCCTCAAAACACGATTCCACTTATGCCGCAGGAATTCCACTTATTACCGGGGTCTATGGTGGATCCTTAAGAATGATCAATCTACTAGGGCCTATACACCCTATCCGCCCCGGCATCGATTTTCTCGAGCTGGCGCCGGAGAACTGGATGGCCATCGGCGGCGCCAGGCGCGAGCAGCTGCATCAGCTGGCCGAGCGTTACCCGCTGGTGGCCCACGGCCTCAGCCTCTCCCTCGGCGATTGTCAGCCCCTCAACCGCACCCTGCTCAGCCAGATCCGCACCTTTCTGGATGAGTTCGGCATCGGGATCTACAGCGAGCACCTGAGCTTTTCCCGCGACCAGCAGGGTTATCTCTACGAGCTCTTACCGGTGCCGCGCCAGTGGGAGAACATCCCCTATCTGGCCGAGCGGATCGAGCAGGTGCAGGAGGCGCTGGCCCGCCCGCTGGTGCTGGAAAATATCTCCTACTACCACGGCTATGACCACGAGATGCCGGAGGAGGATTTTCTCGCCGAGCTGGTGGCGCGCAGCGGCTGCGAGCTGCTGCTCGATATCAACAACGTCTTTGTGAACAGCTGCAACCACGGTTACTGCCCCAAGCGGATGATCGCCGGGCTGCCGGGCAGTGCGATCAGCTATTTCCATATCGCCGGCCATCTGGAAGAGGCGGACGGCACCTTGCTGGATACCCATGGTCGTCCGGTATGTGAGGAGGTGGTGGCGCTGGCCCGTTATACGGTGCAGACCCACGGCCTGCGCCCCCTGCTGCTGGAGCGGGATCACCATCTGCCGCCGCTGGCCGAGCTGGAGGCCGAGCTGGCGCGGGTGCATGGCGCCTGTTGCGAGGCGCTCAACAGTCAGGTGCGGGAGGTGCGCTATGGATAGACGGTTATCACTGATCACATCGCCCAAAACGGCCCCGCAGCGGATGCAGCAGCAGACCGCCTGGCTGGCGAGCCGGGTGCGGTTGCCGCAGGATGGCATCGCCAGCCACTATGCCCGCAGCGTGCGCGCCAATGTGGAGTCGGTGCTGGAGAGCGCTTTTCCGCTCACTCACGCTCACTGGGCGCCGGTGGACAGAGGGCAGCTGGTGGAGGGCTTTGTTATCGCGCACGGCGCCGAGGCCCCCGAGTTTCACCATATCGCCACCGAGTTTGTCCGCTATGTGCAGCATCGCCACGGCGAGGGCTCCCTCAACTGGCCCAGGCAGCGGCTGGCGCTGCTGGAGTATGAGTGGGCCTGCCTCTGTGTCGAGATTGATGAAGGGGTGGTGCCGCAAGTTATATCGGGGGTTGAGGTGACGGCGGAGAGTCCGCTTGTGCTCAATCCCACCCTGCAACTGCTTGAGCTCCCCTTTGCTATTCGTCGCAGCGGGGTGGTGCCGACCCGGCAGGGTAACCACTTCTATGGCCTGTTTCGCAGCCCGGATCATCAGGTAGTGACCCAGCGGCTGCGCGAATGGGACGTGGCGCTGATCCAGCTGCTGCAACAGCAGCCGGGGATCACCCAAGCCACATTCAAGCAACAGGTGCAACAGGTTCGCAGCGACTTTGATCTTATCGACTGGGCGCGCCATTTTCACCGGCTGGGTCTGCTTACCCTGCCCGTCGGTGAGCGCCAGCCCAGCACTCCCTTGCCCTCATTTAGCAAACACCAAGGAGAATTCCCATGAACAACACCCTGATCCAGTGGTACGAGCGTGCGGTAGTCCAGTGCAAGCGGCTCGATTTTCTGGCCCTGCTGGCCATTCGTCTCTATCTCATTCCGGTCATCTATGTGGGGGCCCACTCCAAGGTGATGGGCTTTGCCGGCACCGTCGCCTGGTTTGGTGCGCCGGTCTCGGAAGGGGGACTCAACCTGCCGTTCCCGACCCTGCTCGCCTTTCTGGCGGCGGGCACCGAGGTGCTGGGCTGCATCTGCATCGCCCTTGGCCTCTTTACCCGCATCATGGCTATTCCCACCATCTTTCTAATGAGCGTGGCGAGTGCCATGGTGCACTGGAAGCACGGTTGGGATGCCATCGCTACCGGCAGCATGGAGGCTACCTTGCGCCTCAACGGCTTTATCGAGTGGCTGGCCGCCAACTTCCCCGGTCGCTACAACTACATCACCGAGCTTGGGGATCCCGTGATGCTCAACAACGGGATGGAGTTTGCCGCCACCTACTTTGTGATGCTGCTGGTGCTGCTGGTTTACGGCGGGGGCCGTTACGTCAGCCTCGACTACTGGCTCAAGCGTGCCGTGACCGGCAAAGCAGGCGTGTAACAGGCGGCATAAGGCTTGCCCACGGATAACAAAAACCATAACGACAGAGCGTGAAAAACAGCGAGCGGCCGGGGGCCGCTCGCTGTTTTTGTGCTGTGTGGGGGGGAGTGTCAGCTGCGTCAGCCGTTACTGGTAGCGGCCAACCGCGATGGGGGACTCCTGCTCAATCTGGCCAAGGCGCTCGGCCCACTGGGCGAGCCAGGCTTCCCGCTCTTCTTGCGAGACCCGCACCGGGGCATAGCAGATATGGGGGCGCAGCACGTCAAAGCCGACAAATTGCAGGATCCCGCGCTGGATGGGGCGCAGCACCCCGTCGATATCGCCGTTGAAGCCGTCGGGCAGATAGGTCTCGGCAGGGCCGCCGGTGGTCAGGCTCAGCAACGCCCGCTTGCCGCGAAACTTGCCGCTCTCGTAGATATGGCCCTGACCATAAACCCGCCCCATGGCAAATACCCGATCCACCCACCCCTTGAGAATGGCGGGCAGGCCAAACCACCAGAGCGGGAACTGGAAGATCAGCAGGTCGGCCGCCTCCAGCTTTTGCATCTCCTGCTCCAGCTGCGGGGCAAAGCTGCCCTGCTCGGTGGCAGCCAGCTCTTCAAGCTGCAGCTTGAGAAAATCGTGATCGCTGGCGGCGGTGAAGTTGCGCCGATCCGAGACGGGATCAAAGCCCATGGCATAGAGATCGCTGGTCATCACTGTGTGGCCCGCCTGCTCCAGCGCCCTGATGGCGTGGCAGAAGAGGGCACCGTTGAAACTTTTGGGTTCGGGATGGGCATAGACGATAAGCACCTTCATAACAGACTCCGTGGCAAATGATGCGAGGGTGACAGGCTTGGTTGCTGAAACAGTTGCTGAAATGGTTGCCGGGTTAACGCTGTGTCACAGCATAGAAGCCTGCCGCGCCGATTGCAGCAGGCGCCACGCTCTTGCGTGACGCCTGCTGGCGCAGCTTATGCCTGACAGGCGGCGAGCCGGACGGCTTCGCGGCGCTCGCTGACATGGGTTAGCCCGTAGGCCAGCAGCACGATAAGGGCGCCGATCCAGGGGGTGTGCATCAGGCCGAGGTGCTCTACCACCAAGCCACCGACGACGGAGCCCAGCGCGATGCCAACGTTGAAGGCCGCGATATTGAGGCCCGATGCCACATCCACCGCCTTGGGAGTGTGCAGTTCGGCCTGCTTCACCACCAGTACTTGCAGACCCGGCACGTTACCGAAGGCAAAGGCGCCCCACACCAGCACGGTGAGCACGGCCAGCACCGGATGGGGGGCGGTGAAGGTGAGGGCCAGCAGCACCAGCGCCAGACCGGCAAACAGCAGTTTCAGTGCGGGCAATGGACCTATCTTGTCGGCCAGCTTGCCACCCCAGATATTGCCGACGGCAACCGATACCCCGTACACCAGCAGGATCAGGCTCACCGCACCGGCGCTAAAGCCGCTCACCTGTTGCAGGATCGGGGCGAGGAAGGTAAAGGCCGTGAAGGCGCCGCCGTAACCGAGGGCGGTTTTGGCGTAGACCAGCAGCAGCGGCTTGTTGGTCAGTACCGAGAGTTGCTCGCGGATGGTCGAGGCCGCCCCCTTGGGCAGGTTGTTCGGGATCAGCAGCAGGCTGCCCACCATGGCGACGAGGCCGAGCAGGCTTACAATCAGAAAGGTTTCACGCCAGCCAAAGACCTGACCAATCCAGGTGCCGAGCGGTACGCCGGTCACCAGCGCTACGGTAAGGCCGCTGAACATGATGGCAATGGCGCTCGCCGCCTTCTCTTTGGCGACCAGGCCGGTGGCAATGGTGCTGCCCACCGAGAAGAAGACCCCGTGCGCCAATCCGGTGAGGATGCGGGCGACGATCAGGCTCTCGTAACCCGGTGCCTGCCAGGCCAGCAAGTTGCCGGCGGTAAAGAGTGCCATCAGTCCCACCAGCAGCCACTTGCGCGGCACCTTGCCGGTGAGCGCCGTGAGCACAGGGGCGCCGATGGCTACGCCAAGGGCATAGAGGCTGACCAACAGGCCCGCCGAGGGGAGCGAGACATTGAGCTGCTCGGCGATGGTGGGGATAAGCCCCACAATCACAAATTCGGTGGTGCCGATCGCAAAGGCACTCAGGGTAAGGGCAAATAACGCCAGTGGCATAACAACTCCTTGGTTTGGGACTCCCGATGGGAGAATGGCGCCAGTATGCCTAGGCGGTTTGTTGGCAAAAATGATGGTGACAGCAAATTACTTTTGCCAAATCAGCAGCAATGGCGATGAGTAGGAGGGGAATGGGAGAGACAAAAGTGGCCGCAAAGAGGGGGGAAGAGAGTGGAGTGCGAAGTGACTGGAGAGCAGAGATAAAGCGTGCTGAGCGAGTAGGGCACAAATAGGGAATGGTGGAGGAGCAATGGAAGGCGACAGGGTTGGCTGAACCTGCTGTGTGTGCGGGAGTGAGCAACGAGTGAGATTAAAGGGCAAAAAAACGGGAGGCATGATGCCTCCCGCTGGTGCTGAAGAATGTCGTTGAGCGTGATTTGCTCCCTTCTCCCCTTGCGGGAGAAGGGTTGGGGATGAGGGGGAGGTCGCTTGCCCTCGCCCTGACCCTCTCCCGTAGGGAGAGGGGATAGCTAGTGGTTGCAATAGGTTTGTGAGGGTTGCCGGTACCCGCCGTCGAAGCGAGAGAGCCTATGTATCTTTTCCTGTTTAATCCCAATCCGGCGCAAAGTCCGGGTTGGCGCAGCGCTCGCCCCGCTCCAGCGTGGCGATGGCAGCCATCTCCTCGGCTGTGAGTTTAACCTTGAGGGCTGCAAGGTTAGCGGCGAGATTCTCCCGCTTGGTGGAGCTCGGGATCACCGTCATCTCCTGCGCCAGCAGCCAGGCCAGCGACACCTGCGCCGCCGATACCCCGTGGCGCTGGCCAATCTCAATCAGCAGCGGCTCGGTGAGCACCTTGCCATAGGCGAGCGGCATATAGGCGGTGATGGCGATACCGTGAGCTTTGCAGAACTCGACCACCTTGCGGTTTTGCAGCAGGGGGTGGATCTCCACCTGCTGGTGAGCGATGGCGCTCGGTCCCAAAATTTCGATGGCCTGTTTGAGTTGGGCCACGGTGAAGTTGGAGACTCCGATCTCGCGGGTCAGGCCTTGTGCTTTGGCCTCGGCCAGCTGCTCCAGATAGACCGCCATCGGCACCTCATCCTTGGGGGAGGGCCAGTGGATCAGCGCCAGATCCAGATAGTCGGTGCCCAGTTTTTCAAGACTTACCTCAAGGCTCGGGATCACCTTGCCCGGGCCAAATTCGCTGGTCCACACCTTGGTGGTCAGATAGATATCCTGGCGGGGCACGCCGCTCTCGCTCATCAGCTGGCCCACTTCGGCTTCGTTGGCGTAGATCTGGGCGGTGTCGATATGGCGGTAGCCAAGTTCCAGCCCCAGCAACAGAGAGTCGCGCAGGGGTTGGCCGGTCAGGCGAAAGGTTCCAAGACCCAGGTTGGGCATCTTCATCATGCTACTCCTCGAACGGGTTGCAAAGGGCGCTCAGTGGCGCGGCAAATCAGGCGTCCAGCGGCTGATAGCGGCGAATGGTGCTGCCAGCAAACCAGGGCTCGGCCTTGGCGACAAATTCGGTAAAGTGGGGCTGGCCCTGATGGGCGGTGAGGGCCGCTTCGCTCTCCCACACCTCGTAGAGCATCCAGCTATTTGGATTGTCCAGATCCTGATGTAGCTGGTAGCGCTGGCAGCCAGCCTCCTGCAAGGTGGCCGCAATCAGCGGCTCAAGGGCGGCACGAAACTGGGCGGCGAATTCGGGTCTGGCTTCAAGCTGGGCAATCACAATCACGGGTGATGACATCTGAACCTCCTTGGCAAAAACGAAGGGTCAGTATGCCTGCAGTGACTTGCTGGAAACAGGGCGCTGGTCGCAAAACAGTATTGAGGGGAGTGCAGCAATGGGAACCGATAAATGACACCGACAAAGTCGGTGTCAAGTGATAACTAGATCTGTACAGGAATCGCCAAGATACAGCACTATTTTTCAGTTGTTTAGCTTGATATCTGATGCTGTCTCTCAAAAACAGAAGCATGGTGCTGATCTATCTTTTCATTGACATAGTTGTCGGTGGCCTTCACCAAGTCTTTTATAAATCTGATTACTTTTTCAAGTTCGTCACGTTTAATCAAATGAGCTGATGGAATTCCTGAGTTTATAGGTTTTGAGCGATGGGCAGCATCCCCACGCTTCTTAATCCATTGATTCAATGTTGATCTGGCTTTATCTGGCTCGTAATTTGACCACCGCCATCCTTCAGTGACATCAAACCCTAAATAGTCTTGAAAAATTCGTTTTGTTTTATCGGAGCTAGGGTTGTGGAATGTTTTCAAATCTGTATGAAGTTTTTTTAATATAAAATCACCAAGATAGCTACCTTGAACAATCGCAAGCTTTTTATGCATTTCTTCGACAACACGATCTTCTACATAGGTTTCCCATGCAGTGAGTGCCATTACAAGTCCTGCTCGTTTTAGTACTTCGCTGTTTGGTGGAGGTGGGTTTGCATTTACACTATCAAAATGGGCTAATAACTCTTCAGCATCCTTTATTGCGTATTCAAATCCTTGAATGGCTTTTGACATAATCCCTTCCAGATAAAACGGTATTTAAATATTTATGGTTGGTATTCAATGTATGGATATGAAAAACATATATACAAGAGCAGCATCATGCTAATAACAGAAATTAGCATTGAATGCCGATGATACTTCATTTTTTCCAAAAAATTGCATCGGCAAGATCACAAAACAAGTTATTAATTAGTATCTCTAGATATTTGTAAGAGATCACGGCTGATTATGGATATTGTTGGGGCGCATCGTGTGGATGCTTCTCCCACTAACCCATCACGCACAGGCCGGTTCAGCCCAGACTGCAAACTCATTGCCGCTGGGCTCGACTAAGTGGAAACGGCGGCCACCGGGGAAGTCGAATAGTGGGCGACTGATCGTGCCACCGTGTTGGCTCACCTTGGCTTGAGTCGCTTCAATATCGACGCTGTAGAAGACTAGCAGAGCGCCGCCCTGAGCTGTCAGGTTGCACTGATCTGCCCGATAGAAGCCGCCATCCAGCCCCTCATTGGCAAAGGCGCAGTAGTCGGGGCCATAATCGACAAACTGCCAGTCAAATACGGCCTGAAAGAAGGCCTTGGTCGCGGCGAGATCCCTAGCCGCAAACTCCACATAGTTCAATTTTTCATGGGCTTTCATTCAGTTCGTCTCCCTCATCATCAGTATCGCTGGGCTCAGCAAGTTGTTCCCACGGGGTCAGTTTAAGCTGCTTGCGCCGTAGCCAGAGCCATGATGCCATGGTCAGGCCGCAGAATCCCGCAAACAGGGCTGTTTGGCGCAGGGCAAATAGCAGATCCATTGCCATGGGTTGCCAGCTAAAAAACCACATCATCGTGCCCCATACCAGACCAACGCCGACCCCGAATACCAGAAAGTTGGTTAGCCAACCTTCATACTGAGGCGGTTTGACGGGATAACCAAATCTGCGCAGCAGCCTGCACAAAGGGGGATTGTAGTTGGACTGCCATACTCCTTTACTTGCCAGTTCCTGATGGGCAGCCGTCAGCCGCTCTTCAAATGTCATCGTGTTCTTCCTTGTGTCAATTCGGCTTCATACGAACCAATATGGTCCCATTCTACCGGCAAACACCGAGCAGAGTTTGAGCTGGCCATCACGTTATCTCTTTGCCGTGACGGTGAAGCCATATCAGGCAACGCTTGCCAATACAGAGCGGCTACGCCTATAAAGTCCCATTACTCTTGTCCGGATAACAGCAATGAAGACCCATTCTGATGAACTGACCCTGTTTGTGGCGGTGGTGGAGGCGGGCAGTTTTCGCCAGGCGGCGGAGAACCTCGGTATGGACAACTCGGTGGTGAGCCGCGGCATCAAAAGGCTGGAAGAGAAGCTCTCAACCGTGCTGCTCAATCGCACCACGAGGCGGGTCAGTCTGACCGAGGAGGGGAGCTGGTTCTATCAGCGGGCGGTGAAGATCCTGACCGAGATGAGCGAGGCGGAGGGGCTGCTGCTGATGCGCCGCGAACAGCCGGAGGGGATATTGCGGGTCGATGCGGCCACGCCTTTTATCCTCCATCGGCTGGTGCCCATTATCGGTGAGTTTCGTCGTCGTTATCCGGCCATCGAGCTGCAACTGCACAGCTCGGAGGGCTTTATCAATCTGATGGAGCGGCGGGTAGACATGGCCATCCGTATCGGCGAGCTGAGCGACTCCTCTTTGCGCGCGCTGCCCCTTGGCCGCTCTCGGCTGCGGCTGCTGGCCTCTCCCGCCTATCTGAGTGAGCGTGGTACGCCGCGCCAGCCGGCAGATCTGCTAAACGGCCACGAGCTGCTCGGCTTTTTGCATCCCGATCACCTCAACCACTGGCCGCTGCTCAGTGCCGAGCAGGGGGATCGCTTTCCCATCACTCCCAGCCTGCGTGCCAGCAGTGGGGAAACCTTGCGTCAGCTGGCGTTGGCGGGGCAGGGGATCGTCTGTCTGTCGGACTTTATGACCGGGCCGGATCGGGCGAGCGGGGCGCTGGTGGAGGTGCTGGCGCGCAGCAACAGCGGCGCCTCGCGTCCTATCAATGCCGTCTTTTACTCCGATGCCCAGCGCGATATCCGGCTGCGGGTCTGGCTCGATTTTCTCAAAGAGCAGCTGGGCAGCCATACCCTCTAGCCGATGAATGGCATTTATGGCCGGATAGAGAAACGGCCGACATAGGGTCGGCCGTTTTGCGGGAAGGCGGGTGTGCCGGTTTAGCGCGGCAGCTTGCCAAAGACCCGGCTAAGCAGGGCGCCGCCGATGACGGGGGGAACGGCCAGCAGCAGGGTCCACTGCCATGAGAGCCCGCCCAGGGTAGCGGCCAGAACGATGGTGGTCAGGACCACCAGTTGGGCGACCATCATCAGAAAGGTGCCTTCGCGGGGGGTCAGTGCATTCTCTTCTTGGGCGGTGCGGGTGCTGGTCGGTTTCATGATCTCATTCCTCTTATTGAGCCTGATATCACTAAGCAACCGCCGTTCCATCTTTTTTAATGTTAATAATCAATAGGTTGTGTTTTTTATCGTTATTCCTGTTATGAGAGCGCCAGCAAAATGATTCGCAAAATGAAAACGCCACCTTGCGGTGGCGTTTTCATTTGGATGAGAGGCTGGCAGGTCAACGAATGCGGTATTGACGGATCTGCTCGTCGATCGCTTTTGCCAGCTCGAACAGCTCGCGACTGGCGGCATTGCTCTCCTCTGCATGCTCGCGCTGATGCTCAGCCACCATGGCCAGTTCGTCGAGGGCGGCCTTGGCCTGCCCCATCTGCTGATGCTGGGATTGGGCCAACGCACTTATCTCGTTGATCTCGAGTGCCGCCTGATTGATCTGGCTGGTGGCATCGATCAGTACCTCCTTGGCCTGACTCATCCGGTTGTATCCCTCTTCGCTCAAGGTGCGCGAGTCGGTCATCGAGTTGCTGGCCTGGCGGGTACCCTCCTGCAGGCGCAGGATCAGATCCTGTACATCCTTGGTTGCGGTCTGGGTGCGCACTGCCAGCTGGCGCACCTCGTCGGCCACCACGGCAAAACCGCGTCCCATGTCGCCCGCTCGGGCCGCTTCGATGGCGGCGTTGAGGGCCAGCAGGTTGGTCTGGTTCGAGACGTCGCGAATGAGGTTCATGATCTGGGTAATGTCGTTGCTGTCTTTCACCACTTCATCGAGCAGGGTTGAGGAGGTGCCGATGCTGCTGCGCAGCGTCTCAAGCCGGTTGGCACTCTGGGTGACATCCTGCTCGATGGTGCGCATATGGCCGGCGATATGGTGGGTTACATCGTTGACGCCCATGGAGCGGCTGGCTATCTGTTCGGCATTATCCCCGATGAGAGCGACCACGTTGGTCAGCTCCTGAATGCTCTGTGCCTGCTGGCACGCTTCACCCGCCAGCGCTTGCGCCTGATGCAGTGACTGGGAGGATTGGGCCGACAGGGCACTGCCCGATTGCTGGAAGCGGTAGAAGCTCTGGTTCAGGCTCTGGATCAGCCGGTTGAAGCTCTGGGCCATCAACCCGAGCTCCGACTCGTCCGAGAAGTCGAGGCGGGTTGCCAGATCCCGGTCAGCAGTGATGTGGTGCATGCCATCGGCGGCTTGGCGAATGGGGCGGCTGATGGAGTGGGCGAGCCAGGCCGACGCCAGCATCGCCAGGGTGCCGATGGCGAGCGAGACCATGATGATGAGCTGACGGGATTCATGCAGTCCCTCCTCCAGTTCAGCACCATTGATCTCGCCGATCAGCACGCGGTTGAGTGCCGGTATGTAACGCACCGCGATAAGGTAGGTTTCACCATTCTGCGTAAGGGATTGGACGGCAACCTGTTCATGGGCGTTGGGAATGAGCTGTTTGACGGTGTCTAGAAACGCAGCCTGATGGTGGGCTGCATCCCCCTGCTCCTGATCAGGATGGATTTCGATGGAGCCGTTCATATCGGCCAGATAGACCTGACCGCTCTTGCCGATCCGGTAGCTGCTGATGAGCTTGCGCAGTGAATCCATATTGATGGAGGTGCCCGCCACTGCCAGCGTCTTGCCTTCGGACGTGACAGCCGTATTGATATAGAGCGAGGCGCGCTTGTCAAAGTCCGAGATATCGAGGTTCAGCTCGTAGGGGTGATTGCGTTTGAGAAAGCCGTAGAACCAGTCATCTTTCAGGTCTGACTCGTGCAGCTGTTTCTGGGCGGTGGGGCCGCCGCTGAAGTTGATCAGGGTATTGGTCTGGAGCGGCGCGATAAAGACATTGCCGCCAATGCGCTGCTGCAGTGCCTGAAAGTAGTGCTCCATCTTGGGCCACTCTGCTGCCGGCATGCCCTGAGCCAGCCAGTCGATGACGAAGCTGTTGCTGGCCAGTGCCTGTGCTTCGGTCAAGTGGTGGGTCAGCTCGGCAGTGAGCTGGTTGGCGATACGATCCACGCTGCTTGGCAGCTCATAGCGCTCGACCCGCTGCTGCGCTTGAGTGTGGGAGATCTGTTCCAGGATCATGGTGATACAACTGATGGCGATGACCATCAGTATGGCGACACCGGAGAGGATCCGGGTTCTGATCCCGAGTCCTGACCAGAGGAAGTTAAGTGAAAATCGGTTTATCGCTCTGTCCATAATCCCTAGCTCCTGTAAAAAACAGGTCGCAGATGCGACCCAGAAGCAAATTATAGATAAACAACTCAATTAAGTTGTGCCGAGTGCATAAGTGAATATCGACAGGGGATGGAGAGGGGAGATAGAGGTAAAAAGAGAGGCCGACATGAGTGTCGGCCTCTCTTGTTTTTCAGGTCAACGGGGAGCGGTTATCCGATCACTCCTCTTCAGCCCAGCGGCGTGAACGCTCGACCGCTTTCTTCCAACCGCTGTAGCGTTTGGCACGGTCGTCGCGGTCCATCTGCGGGATGAACTCACGGTCCACGCTGAACTTGTCTTCCAGCTCGTCCGAGCTTTTCCAGAAGCCGACGGCCAGACCTGCCAGGAAGGCGGCACCCATGGCGGTGGTCTCGATACGGGTCGGGCGCACCACCGGGGTGTGCATCATGTCGGACTGGAACTGCATCAGGAAGTCGTTGGCCACAGCGCCGCCGTCTACTTTCAGGGCTGCCAGCTTGATGCCGGAGTCCTGCTGCATCGCATCCAGCACATCGCGGCTCTGATAGGCGATGGATTCCAGCGCGGCACGGATGATGTGGTTGCGGTTGGCGCCGCGGGTCAGGCCGACCATAGTGCCGCGAGCATACGGATCCCAGTAGGGAGCTCCCAGACCGACGAAGGCCGGTACCAGATAGACGCCATTGGTATCGCCAACCTTGGAAGCGAAATAGTCGGTGTCGCGGGCATCGTGAATGATCTTGAGCTCATCACGCAGCCACTGGATGGTAGCGCCGCCCATAAACACCGCACCTTCCAGCGCGTAGTTCACTTCCCCTTTCGGGCCGATGGCGACCGTGGTCAGCAGGCCATTACTGGAGCGAACCGGCTCGGTACCTGTGTTCATCAGCATGAAGCAGCCGGTGCCGTAGGTGTTCTTGGCCATCCCTTTTTCGAAGCAGAGCTGACCGAACAGGGCAGACTGCTGGTCACCGGCGATACCGGCGATGGGGATGCGGGAGCCGCCGCCACGGGTGGTGTAGCCATACACCTCGGAAGAGGGTTTCACTTCCGGCAGCATGGACATGGGGATGCCCAGCTCGTCCAGCATGCGCTGATCCCACTTCAGGTCGCGGATGTTGTAGAGCATTGTACGGGAGGCGTTGGTCGGGTCGGTGACGTGCACTTCACCGTTGGTCATCTTCCATACCAGCCAGGTGTCAATGGTGCCGAACAGCAGCTCGCCGTTCATCGCCTTCTCGCGGGCACCTTCCACGTTGTCGAGGATCCACTTCACCTTGGTACCGGAGAAGTAGGCATCCAGCACCAGACCGGTGTTTTCACGTACGTACTCTTCCAGACCGCGTGCTTTCAGCTCTTCACAGATGGCTGCGGTGCGGCGGCACTGCCAGACGATGGCGTTGTAGATGGGTTTGCCGGTGGCCTTTTCCCACACGACAGTGGTTTCACGCTGGTTGGTGATACCGATGGCGGCGATCTCTTCGCTGCGAAGGCCGGTCTTGGCCAGCACTTCGGTGAAGACGGAGGATTGGGTTGCCCAGATCTCCATCGGGTCGTGCTCTACCCAGCCCGCTTTCGGGTAGTGCTGGGTGAATTCGCGCTGGGAGGTGCCAACGATATTGGCATCCTGATCAAAGACGATGGCGCGGGAAGAGGTAGTACCCTGGTCCAGAGCGACGACATATTTCTTTTCAGCAGACATGATGTTCTCCACGTTTTTATTTTCCACGTTTTTACACGTTGGGGAGGGGCGCTCTTAGGCGGCGGCCTCTTCTTTGGCGGTTTGGGCAGCTTGCTCGGTGGCGGCAACACGGTTGCCAGGTACACAGGGAGCCAGCACTTTGACATAGAGGGCAGTACCAATCTGGGCACCGACGATAGGGCCAAGGATGGGTACCCAGAAGTAGGGGTTATCACGGCCACCGGTCATGGCCACATCACCCCAGCCAGCCAGGAATGCGAACAGTTTGGGGCCAAAATCACGAGCCGGGTTCATGGCAAAACCGGTTAACGGGCCGAGGGAGGCACCGATCACGGCGATCAGAATACCGATCAGCAGGGCGGCGGCAAAGCCTTTGGGAGCGCCGTTGTTGTTGTCACCCAGCGCCATGATGCCCAGCATCAGCACGGCGGTGATCACCAGCTCGACGGTGAAGGCCTGCAGGTTGGAGATGGCGCCATTGGGATAGGTAGAGAAGATCCCGGCGGTGCCGAGGCTCTCGATGCTGCCGCGCACCACGTTGTGGGTCACTTCCCACTGGGTGAACAGGTTGCTATAGAGGAAGTAGACCAGCGCGGCGAAGCAGAAGGCGCCGGCGATCTGGGCGATGATGTAGGGCACCACTTTGCGCTTGTCAAAACCGGCGAAGGTCATCAACGCCAGGGTGACGGCCGGGTTGAGGTGGGCACCCGAAATACCGCCGGTCACATAGATGGCGATGGCAACGCCCAGACCCCAGGTAATGGAAATTTCCCACTGCCCGAAGTTGGCTCCCGCCAGCACCAGTGCGGCGACACATCCGACGCCGAAGAAGATCAGCAGGCCGGTTCCGATAAACTCGGCGATGCACTCGCCAAGCAGGGTATTGGGTCTTTGTATGCTCATAAGTATTCCTTAGGTATCCACCCGTAGAGGTTTGATGTTCCGTTTTATCTTTATTGTGGCTATCCATTGCGACCGAAAACGTTTCCTTGTTCTTTATTCTTCTTGCGCAAACGTTATGTTCGTTTTCGCTCGTTCTCGGACGTGAGAGAAAATAAACCTTCCCATAAATTTCACCATCCCCCCGCCATGGGAAATGTGGACAAGATCCCACTCATTGCTAAGAAAATGTGACGTAAAGCAATATGTAATCTCCATAATACCCCCTATGAGGTAGTCGCTAACCCTTGCTGTACAAGGGATGACGCTTGATGAGCGTTTTCTCATTTGGAGCTTTTTTTTGTAATAAAACTGCAATATTTGAGCATGCATCACAGAACTTATGAGCGCATATGAGCACAATGGGCTCGCTTACGAATCAATGGACTCACCTGATTCGTCTGACTGTTCAAGGGCACCCTCAACAGCCCATAACAACAATAAGGAAGCAGAACATGCTTAGTCTCTTCAGGCCTGCGGCGCACATCGACAGGCTCCCGGCCGACAAGGTCGACCCCTTCTACAAACGCATGCGTTGGCAAGTGTTCTTCGGGATCTTCTTCGGTTACGCCGGCTACTATCTGGTGCGGAAAAACTTCAGTCTGGCCATGCCCTACCTGGTCGAGCAGGGTTTTTCCCGCGGAGATCTCGGCTTTGCCCTCTCCGGGGTGTCCATCGCCTATGGTCTCTCCAAGTTCCTGATGGGGAACGTCTCTGACCGCTCCAACGCCCGTTACTTCCTCTCTGCCGGCCTGCTGCTGTCAGCTGCGCTGATGTTCATGATGGGTACCATGCACTGGGCTACCTCCAGCATCGGCATCATGTTCGTGCTCTTGTTCCTGAACGGCTGGGCACAGGGTATGGGCTGGCCGCCCTGCGGTCGCACCATGGTGCACTGGTGGTCGCAGAAAGAGCGGGGCGAAGTGGTCTCGGTCTGGAACGTGGCCCACAACGTGGGTGGCGGCATGATTGGTCCGCTGTTTATTCTGGGGATGGGCTGGTTCAACGACTGGCGCAGTGCCTTCTATGTCCCTGCAGCCGCTGCGGCGGCCATCGCGGTGATCGCCTTCTTCGTGATGCGCGATACCCCGCAATCGGTCGGCCTGCCTCCTATCGAAGAGTACAAGAACGATTTTCCCAAGGATTATAACGAGAGCCACGAGCAGGAGTTTTCCGCCAAGGAGATCTTCGTCAAGTACGTGCTGCACAACAAACTGCTGTGGTACATCGCCATTGCCAACGCCTTCGTTTACCTCATTCGTTACGGTGTACTGGACTGGGCGCCGACCTACCTGAAAGAGGCCAAGGATTTCAGCGTCGACAAATCCTCCTGGGCTTACTTCCTCTATGAGTGGGCCGGTATTCCGGGCACCCTGCTGTGCGGCTGGATCTCTGACAAGATGTTCCAGGGCCGCCGTGCGCCGGCCGGTATCCTGTTCATGGTGCTGGTAACCCTGTTCGTGCTGGTTTACTGGCTTAACCCGGCTGGCAACCCGACCGTCGACATGCTGGCACTGGTGGCCATCGGCTTCCTCATCTACGGCCCTGTCATGCTGATCGGTCTCTATGCGCTGGAGCTGGCACCGAAGAAGGCGGCCGGTACTGCAGCTGGTTTCACCGGTCTGTTTGGTTATCTGGGTGGTGCTGTGGCTGCCAACGCCATGCTGGGTTACACCGTTGACCACTTCGGCTGGGACGGCGGCTTCATGGTGCTGACCGTATCCTGCGTGCTCTCCATCATCCTGCTGGCGATGACTCTTAAGCACGAGAACCTTGCCGTGGCAGCCAGAGCCGAGGCTCATAAGGCATAAAACGTGATCCTCAGCTTATTGATCCCCAAGGGGATCGGGTAAACTGCCAAAAGGCCCCGCACCTGCCGGGGCCTTTTTTCGTCTCATCATCGGAGTGCAAGCGTGAAGCAAACCCAACGACATCTGGAGATCCTGGACGTCCTGACGCGGCAGGGATTTGTCTCGACCGACGATCTGGTGACCCATTTTGATGTCAGTCCCCAGACCATTCGCCGGGATCTGAACGATCTCGCCGAGCAGAACAAGATCCGGCGCCATCATGGCGGTGCCTCCCTGCATTCGAGTACCGTCAATACCGCCTACAGCGCCCGTAAAGTGATGCAGCTCAAGGAGAAAGAGCGTATCGCCCGCGAGGTCGCTGCCAATATTCCCGATGGCTCCTCCCTCTTTATCGATATCGGCACCACTACCGAAGCCATTGCCCGCGCCCTGCTCGATCACCGCGAGCTGCGCATTGTCACCAACAACCTTAACGTGGCCAGCATTCTGACGGCCAAGGATGACTTCACCGTCATCATCGCCGGTGGCGAGATCCGCAACCGGGATGGCGGCATCGTGGGGGAGGCAACCCGCGACTTTATCGGTCAGTTTCGCATGGACTATGGCGTCATCGGCATTTCGGGTATCGACAACGACGGCTCCCTGCTCGATTTCGACTATCACGAGGTGAAGATTGCCCAGGCCATCATCGCCCACTCCCGCCAGGTCTTTCTGGCCGCTGACCACACCAAGTTTGGTCGCAACGCCATGGTCAACCTCGGCAACATCAATCAGGTTCACGCGCTCTTTACCGATCAGGAGCCGCCCGAGAAGTTGACGAGGTTGATGGCCCAGCATCAGGTCGCCTGCCATATCTGCTGATATAGCGCCTGTGTTGTGGAGTTCAGGTCGCCCTGTCGGGCGGCCTCCCTTTCGTTATTATCCCCTTTTGGGGTATTGCCTTCCTGATCTTCCTCCCTTTGTTTTTTGAACGTCATTGCCATGGTATTGGCAACACCTCCTTTCATTGCCCAACGCGAAGTGCCAAGCCTGTTTGGCTGCACATTGTGATCACACTTTTACAACTAAATGTTCGTTTGATGTTTTTTTATGTTCTAAAATGAGCGAAATCAAACATTGCTGTTATAGCAATCATAAAAATGAAAGTAGGTGAACATGAGCGAACATTATGATCTGGTCGTCGTTGGTGGCGGCATCAACGGGGTAGGCATTGCAGCTGATGCGGCAGGACGGGGTTTGAAAGTAGCCCTGTTCGAGGCGCAGGATCTTGCCTCAGCCACCTCTTCCAACTCCAGCAAGCTGATCCACGGTGGTCTGCGCTATCTCGAACATTACGAATTCCGGCTGGTGAAAGAGGCGCTGGCGGAGCGGGAGGTGCTGCTCGGCATGGCGCCCCATATCGCCCGCCCGATGCGCTTTCGCTTGCCGCACCGCCCGCATCTGCGTCCGGCCTGGATGATCCGCGCCGGCCTCTTCCTTTATGACAATCTGGCCAAGCGCGACAAGCTCAAGGGCAGCTGTGGCGTGCGCTTCCTGCCGCAAGATGGCCTCACTTCCGGTATCAACAAGGGGTTCGAGTATTCAGACGCCTGGGTCGACGACGCCCGGCTGGTGGTGCTCAATGCCATGATGGCGCGCGACAAGGGGGCCGACGTGCAAACCCGCACCCGCTGCGTCAAGGCGGAGCGCGGCTCAAAGCACTGGACCCTGACGCTGGAGCGGGAAGGGGGCGAGCAGTTCAGCGTCACCTGCCGCGGTCTGGTCAATGCGGCCGGCCCCTGGGTCAAGACCTTCTATGACGAGAGCCTGCACGAGAAATCCCCGCGCGGCATTCGCCTTATTAAAGGCAGCCACATGATAGTGCCGCGCATCCATGAGCGCGAAGAGGCCTACATCCTGCAAAACGAGGACAACCGCATCGTCTTCGTTATCCCTTATCAGCAGGACTACTCCCTCATCGGCACTACGGATGTGGAGCACAAGGGCAGTCCGCGCGAGGCGAAGATCAGCGACGCCGAGATCAACTACCTGTGCAAGGTGGTCAACGCCCACTTCACCCGCCAGATCGCCCCCAAAGATGTGATCTGGACTTACGCCGGGGTGCGTCCGCTGTGCGATGATGAATCCGACTCGCCGCAGGCGGTGACCCGCGACTACACCCTCGAACTGTCTGGCGAATCCGACGGTGCGCCGCTGCTCTCGGTATTTGGTGGCAAGCTCACCACCTATCGCAAGCTGGCGCAGGCTGCCTGCAACAAGCTCAAACCCTGGTTCAGCCAGATGGGGGATGACTGGACCGCCAGCAGTCGGCTGCCCGGTGGCGAGTTCGACTGTTCGGTCCGCGAGCTGGCACGCGCCTTTGCGCTGGAGTTTGATTGGCTCGATGATCGCAGCGCTCTGCGCATCGCCGAAGCCTATGGCGCCCATGCCCGGCTCTGGCTCAAGGAGCCCCGTGGCCAGCACTTTGGTGCCGGACTATACGAATCTGAGGTTCGCTACCTTATCGAGCGGGAGTGGGCCTGTACTCAGGAGGATATCCTCTGGCGTCGCAGCAAGCTGGGGCTGCGCCTGTCCGATTCCGAGCAACAGCAACTAGGTGAGTGGCTGGTACACCATCACCACGGCCTGCGCAAAGCAAGCTGAATCCTCTGAAGGGCGGCCCTGCGTCGCCCTTTCTATAACTGCAATAAACCTCTGATATAACAACTACCTACACACAATAATAAAGAGTGTCACATATGAAAAAACTCACCGTTTCCCTCATTGCGCTAAGCCTTGGGGCATCCCTCTCATTACCTGTTCTGGCCGCCGATGAAGGCAAGATAGTGATTGCTCACCGGGGCGCCTCCGGCTACCTGCCCGAGCACACCCTGGAGTCCAAGGCATTGGCCTACGGCATGGGAGCTGACTATCTGGAGCAGGATCTGGTGATGACCAAGGATGACCAGCTGGTGGTGATGCACGATCACTTCCTCGACGGCATCACCGACGTGGCCGAGCGCTTCCCCGGCCGGGCCCGCCCGGATGGTCGCTACTATGTGGTGGATTTCACCCTGGATGAAGTGCGCTCCCTGCGCATGACCGAGCCGTTCCAGCTAGTGGACGGCAAGCAGGTGCCGGTCTATCCGGCGCGCTTCCCGTTGTGGAAGTCCAGCTTCAAGATCCACACCTTCCAGGAAGAGATCGAGATGATCCAGGGGCTCAACAAGAGCACCGGCAAGAACATCGGTATCTACCCGGAGATAAAAGCGCCCTGGCTGTTCCGCCACGAGGGCAAGGACATCTCCAAGGCGGTACTCAAGGTATTGAAGCAGTACGGCTACACCAGCAAGGATGACAAGGTCTATCTGCAGTGTTTCGATACCAACGAGCTCAAGCGCATCAACAGCGAGTTGATGCCAGCCATGGGCATGGATCTCAAACTGGTACAGCTGATGGCCGAGACCGACTGGAACGAGACCATGGTCTATGACGCCAAGGGCAAGGCAACCCCCTACAGCTATGACTGGATGTTCAAGCCGGGCGCCATGAAGGAGATCGCCAGCTACGCCGAGGGGATCGGCCCGTGGAAGCCGATGATAGTGCCGGAGCCGGGTACCCTGGGCAAACCGACCTTCACCGGCATGGTAAAAGAGGCCCACGCGGCCGGCCTCAAGGTGCATCCTTACACCTTCCGTCAGGATGAGGGACAGATCCCGGCCTACGCCAAGGACTTCACCGATCTCCTTAACATCTTCCTCTATCAGGCGGATGTGGACGGGGTGTTCAGCGACTTCCCCGACAAGGCGGTTGCCGTTATCCAAGCCCATGAAGGGACACGGAAATAGTTGGCAAAGTGCCATTTGAATTCAGAGCGGGGCCAGATGGCCTCGCTTTTTATTTAGCGAGAGCAGCAAGGGAGTGTGCGCGGTGTCAGAAAATAGCCAAATCACGTCATCGTGTGCCGGATCTGCATCATTTTACGTACTTTTTACGTTGCAGAGCGCTGGCATGAAATCGGCAGAGCGGTTAGTCTAGCGGCGTTGAACCAACCCCAAGAGGTACAGATGAAAACCGTATTGCGTTTTAGCCTGCTGGGCGCCTTGTTGCTGGGTGGCCATGCCTTCGCCGCCGAGCCGAAAAAATTTGATATCAGCATGTTCCCAGCCGCTGACGTGAATCAGGAACGTGTGGTGATCCGCCTGCCTGAAGTCGAGAACGAAGCCGACATGATGGTCGAGCTGCAGGTCGGCAAGAAGATGATGGTTGACTGCAACGTGCCGCGTTTTGCGGGCAACCTGGAACAGCACAGCGTCAAGGGCTGGGGCTACAACTATCTGCAACTGGGTCAGGTCTCCGACCCCATCAGCACCCTGATGGCTTGCCCGGATGGTCAGAAGAAAGAGACCTTCGTCCAGATCTATGGTCAGGGTTTCTTCGTGAACTACAACTCCAAGCTGCCGTTCGTGATCTATGTGCCGCAGGAGTACGAAGTACGCTACCGTTTGTGGCGTGCCGACAACCTGGCACAGCCGGCCATGATCGAGTAACGATCTTTGCACCAAAAGTTCAGCTGGTTCACCTGACGAAACAAATAAAGCGCCGTATGGCGCTTTATTTTTTGCCCAATTTATCTGAAAACAGCCCGGCAATGTTTACGAAATTTTACATAAGCCTGTTATTTATCAACGATTTTTGTGTGCTTACCCGCAAAATTGGTCCTGTCTGACGGATAATGCAGCTTCGATGAAAGATATTTATTAACATAGTAAGAAAATTGATTTTGCACTCGGCGATGGCCTGATGATACTTGCCCGCAAAGGTCAAACTAACCAGAAAAAAGAGCATTATGAGCTTCGAATCAGACAAGCGTTTCAACGACTTCAAACATTTTCCCCGTGGCCTGCGTCGCAGTGGCGAATTCACTGTGGCCGAAGCGGATAGTCTGGAAAAATACGGCACCGCCATGCTGTCACTCTATCAGGGCACCCTTGCCCCCCGTGACGATGTAGAGGCTGCCTTCATCGAGCAGGTTAAATCCGGTGCTGCCGGTGCCAACCCCCACGCCAAGGTATGGTTCAAGTACCTCAAGGTGATCGGGCCCAAGCGTGTTCACCGTCTCTGCACCGTCGTTGGCGGCGCCAGCGAGGAGAGCAGCGGTGGCGGCAGCTTTGATGTCGGCGGTGGCAGCGGCGGTGGCAGTGACGAGTCCATCGATTAATGGATACCGAGCTGCTTCGGACCTTTATCGAGGTGAGCAAGACCCGGCACTTTGGCCGGGCTGCTGAAAATCTCTATCTGACCCAGTCGGCGGTGAGTTTCAGGATCCGCCAGCTTGAACAGCAACTCGGTGTCAGTCTGTTTGCCCGTCATCGCAACAACATCCGTTTGACAGCCTCCGGTGAGCGTCTGCTGCCCTATGCAGACGCCATCCTCCATACCCTCGGTCGTGCCAAACAGGATGTGGCGCTCTCGCCCGGTTTCAGCCAGCAGCTGGCTATCGGTGCTCCCGCCGTCTTCTGGGAGCTCGATTTCAATGACTGGCTCAACCACATCTATGCACTGGCGCCCGGCTTGGCAGTGCGGCTGGAAACGGCTTCCCGCGAGCATCTCTGCCGTCAGTTGCTGGAACGCTCTCTCGATCTGGCTCTACTCTCCGAGCCGACCAAGATCGACGAGATTGCCCTGCATCCCATCGGGGAGCTGGTGTTCGAGCTGGTGAGCCGGGATCCGGCGGCCAATGCCGACAATCTGATGCAGATGCCCCACATCCATCTCGACTGGGGTACCAGCTTCGAGCCGCAGCCGAGCCGGTTGCAGAGCCTGCAAAAGACCCCGGTGCTGCACTCCAGCTCTGCCAGCATGGCGCTGCAATTCGTGCTGGCCAACGGCGGTGCAGCCTATCTGCCGCGGCGCATGGTCAGCCCCTTCCTCGAGAAAGGGGCGTTGCATCTGGTAGAAGGGGGGCAGCCGCTAAGCCGTCCGCTCTATCTCGCCTATCTGGAGAAATCAGATCGCCGCGAACTGATCGATCAGCTGCTGACGCTGCCGCTCGGTTGGCACGATGCCGAACTGCGGCTCGCCGCCGAATAGCTTCTGCTTTATCTTCCGTTACAGCCCACCTTCCGGTGGGCTGTCTATTTCTGGCGCAAAGGCGGGGGAGAGGTCACGTAATTGACGCAGAAGGGTTGGCGTCATCTGCCGGTAATTGTACCTTTTCAGGCTCTTTGTCTGTCAGCCAGTTACAGGGATGCGATTTACAGGGATGAAGTGCACATGATCGACTTTAGTCACCCCGAATGGCGGGCGTTGGCGCAACAGCTGCTCGAGTGTTCGCCAGCGGTGATCCGGGGCCGGCAATGGCAACCGCTGATTGGTCTGCTCAAAGATAACCAGCTGCTGCTTGCCCACGGCAACCACAGCTATGAATTGACCCCGGCCGGGCGCCGCTATCTGACTCGCGAGCTGATGCTGGCGGAGATCGCCACGGCGCCGCCTGCGCCGGAGGAGTGGCTGCACGGTCAGGGGTGGCAGCTGGGGGAGCTGGTCAATGAACGGGTGCTCGCCGCGCTCTATCGCAAGAGCGAGGTGAACTTCACCCCCAACGAACAGATCGACTTCGAAGACAAGGGGATCCGGCTCTGCGCCGATCAGTTGTTGCGCCTGCGCGCAGCCCAGCCGTTCAGCCTCTTTTTCAGCGGTGGCACCCTGCTCGATGCCGCTCCCTGGCTGCAGGTCCTCGGTGAGATAGCGCTCCCCGAGCGTACCCTGGCCAGCCTTGGCAAGATCCTGTGGGGGGAGGGGGAGCTGTTGCAGGTGATCACCACCGACAGCGTCGGTGCCTTTGCCGAGCTACAACTGCCTGCCGGTACTCTGCTGGTGTGCGCGCCCGCGACTGCCCAGCTGGCGCTGCAGCAGGTGATCGCTGCCCTGCCGCCCAATGTGCAGTGGAGCCACCTGACCTCGCTCGATCCCGCCGGGGTCGACAGGGTGGTGGCGCTGGCCCAGCGCTTGAGCCGTCCGCCGAGCTGGTGGCTGCCCAAAGTGCTTGCTCCTATCATCACCACCTACGCTACTACGCTCGGGGAAGCTCGCCGCTGGGAACCGAGCCGGATCCCCAAATCCTTGTTGGCAATTTGTAACGGTTTGGTTGAGTCCAATGGTGCATTGTCGGCCGAGGTGTGCGCCCTTGCACCCGAGTGGCATGCCGTTGGTTGAAATCCCCGCCAGAGCGGGCCAAAAAGCGGTTTTCCCCCACTGAACGCGATGATATAAAGAGTTGACGAAGCGCTCGCCGGATGAGCGCTTTTGTTTACCACGCCGCTTTGCCACCCAATGAACTCAACGGAATACAGGGAATACCATGTTTGAAAAGGTTGTTGCCGCCCCAGCGGATCCGATCCTGGGCCTGACCGAAGCCTTCCGCGCTGACTCTCGCAGCCACAAAATCAATCTGGGAGTCGGGATCTACAAGGATGAGACCGGTGCCACCCCCATTCTTCACTGCGTCAAGCAAGCCGAGCAGAAGCTTCTGACCGACGAGAAGACCAAGAATTACCTCGGTATTGAAGGCAATATCGAATATGGCCGCATCGTGCAGCAGCTGCTGTTCGGGCAGAACTCCGCGCTGGTCGCCAGCGGCCGCGCCAAGACCGCCCAAGCGCCGGGCGGTACCGGTGCCCTGCGTATCGCTGCCGAATTTGTGGTACGCAACGGGCTGGCCAAGACCATCTGGATCTCCGATCCCACCTGGGCCAACCACGTCAGCGTGTTCCAGGCTGCCGGTCTGACCGTCAAGTGGTACAAGTACTACGACGCCACCACCAAGGGGCTCGACTTTGCTGCCATGCAGGCCTCGCTGGCTGAAGTGCAGGCTGGCGATCTGGTGCTGCTGCACGGCTGCTGCCACAACCCGACCGGTATCGACCCCACTAGCGATCAGTGGCGCGCACTGGCCAAGCAGAGTGCTGCTGCCGGCTGGTTGCCGCTGTTTGACTTCGCCTATCAGGGCTTTGCCCGTGGTATCGAAGAGGATGCCGAAGGTCTGCGCATCTTCGCCGAGTGCCACGACGAGCTGCTGGTGGCGAGCTCCTTCTCCAAGAACTTTGGCCTCTATAACGAACGGGTCGGCGCCTTCACCCTGGTCAGTGCGACCAAGGAGATCGCCGATGTGGCTTTTACCCAGGTCAAGACCGTCATTCGTGCCAACTACTCCAACCCGCCGTCACACGGCGCCGCCGTCGTCACTGCCGTGGTGAGCGATCCGGCTCTCTATGCCGAGTGGGTGGAAGAGGTTGCGGCCATGCGGGTGCGTATTCGCGAAATGCGCGAGCTGCTGGTGGAGAAACTGGCTGCGCGCGGCGTGAACCAGGATTTCAGCTTTATCCGCGAGCAGAACGGCATGTTCTCCTTCTCCGGTCTCTCCAAGGATCAGGTGGAGCGCCTCAAGAGCGAGTTTGCTATCTATATCGTCGGCTCCGGTCGGATCAGCGTGGCCGGTATTACCCGTGCCAACATAGATCCGCTTTGCGATGCTATCGCCAAGGTGCTGTAACACCAGCCGTTAACCGCAATACTGAAAAAGCCCGTCACACCAGTGACGGGCTTTTTTGATCCAGCCGGGTGAGCTGCTCAGCGAGCGCTTTGCAACCAGCGGCGCAGCTGAAGCACCAGCAAGGTGAGGGCGCCACCCAGCAGTGCGGTGAGCACCGCCAGCAGCATGCTGCCGAGCAGGAAGGGGGGAACAAGAGTTGCCGCTTCCTGCTCCAGCCAGTGGAGCGTCCAGGTGAGATGGAAGGGCTCCGGCGTCTTGTGCAGCACCAGACAGCCGGTGCGATAGGCATAGAGGTACATGAAGGGGAGGGTGAGCGGGTTGTTGAACCAGACCGCCAGCAGCGCCAGCGGCAGGTTGAGGCTGAACGCCAGCGCCAGCCCGACCGCGATGAGCGAATGCATCGGGATGGGGAACCAGCAGGCGAAGATGCCGGCCGCCACGGCGCCGCTCAGGGCGCGAGTGCCCCCTTGCCAGAGGGCGGGAGCGAGCAGTCGCTCACCAAACAGGGCAAACCACTTCTGCTTGCGCAGGGTATCGGGATCGATTTTGAAACGGGAGAACCAGCGACTCAGCATGGGCGTGCCACCTTGCGTTTTTGCCACTGACGCACCGTGCTGATGCGCCAGAAGGTGCGGATCACGGCGTAACCGATGAGCGAGCTCAGCAGGGCCAGCACCAGCGAGCCCAGCAGGAGCGGCGGCGCGACGGTTTCAAATACCGATACCAGCCAGGCCCAGGTGAACTGGATGTCGACATGTTGCGAGGTTTGCCCCAGCAACTGGCAACCGACCAGATAGGCGCCATAGAACATGGGGGGAATGGTCAGTGGATTGGAGAGCCAGACCAGCGCCACTGCGAGGGGCAGATTGACCCGGCAGGCGATGGCGAGCCCGGCGGCCAGCAACATCTGGCAGGGGAGCGGCACCCAGGCCATGAACAAGCCTACGGCGAAGGCGCCCGCAGCCGAGCGCCGGTTGAGATGCCAGAGATTGGCATCGAGCAGCAGGCGACCAAAAAGGCGCAAGTGCTTGTGTTCTTTCAGGGTTTGCGGGTCGGGCATCCAGCGTTTGATGAGTCGTTTGGGCATATTGAAACCTTGCTAAATACTTGCACCATGGATCTGCGTCTGTTGTCGTTTACCCTCGGGGCAAGCTCCTCACTGCTCTGGCCATGGTTACCTTCACTTGCATGGGGGGGCCTGTTGCTGTCCCTGCTGGTTCCCCTTGCCTGTTGTCGCGCGTGGCGGCTGCTGTTTCTGCTGCTTGGCATCCTCTGGATGCAGGCCACTCTCTCGTATCATCTGGCCTGGCTGGAGCTGCTTGACAAAAAAACGAGCCATATCATAACCGCACAGCTGCAAAGTGCAGAGTCCGAAGGGGAGAAATTTGTCCGGCTGACCCTCAGCGTCCATGAACTGGATGGTCGGCAGCTCCGTCCGTCCCCCCTGATCCGGGTCAACGCCTATCAGTCGTTACCGCCCCTGACGGCGGGGAGTGAACTGACGCTGGTGACCACTATCAAGCCGGCCCACGGCCTTGCCAACGAGGCGGGGATGGATGGCCGCCGCCTGCTGCTTGGCAAGGGCATTACGGCTACCGGCAACCTGCGCCGGGTGATCCATATCGCGCCGGTGGCGCCCGGACTGCGCGAGCGCTGGCTGGCGGCGGCCAACGAGAGCTGGCGAACTCTTTCGCAGGCCCCCTTGCTGGCGGCGCTCACCTTCGGTGAACAGAGTGGCATCACGGATGAGCAGTGGAGCCTGTTTCGCGGCAGTGGGCTGACCCACATCATTGCCATCTCAGGCCAGCACATCGCGCTGGTGGCGGTGCTCGGCTGGTGGTTGGGCCGTTTGTTCGGGCTGCGCGGAGCGATCTGCGTGTCGCTGCTGTTTGCCGCTACTTACAGCTGGCTGGCGGGGTTTGCTGTGGCGACCGAGCGAGCCCTCATCATGGTTCTGGTCTGGAGTGTGCTGCGCTGGCGACGGCGGGAGTGGCCGGCCTACCGCATCTGGCTCTGGGCTTTTGTGGTGCTGACTCTCTGGGATCCCTTTGCCCTCTACTCGGCCGGCTTCTGGCTCTCGTTTCTGGCGGTCGCGATCTTGCTGCTGGTCGGTTACTTCCATGAAAAACCAACTCTCTGGCAGATCCAGCTCTGGATGCTGCTCGGTCTGCTGCCGCTGCAGTTGGCGCTATTTGAGGGGATTGCGCCGCTCGCCATGGTGATCAACCTGCTGGCGGTACCGCTTTTTTGCATCGTCATTATTCCGCTGGCGCTGATCGGCGTGCTGCTGGCGCCACTTTCCAGCTCGCTTGCCTACGGGTTGTTCTGGTTGGCAAATCTCGGTCTGGAGTGGGTGCTCACCCTGCTCGATATGCTCGCTTCCCGAGTCCAGCTCTGGTGGCCACTGCCGGGCTGGTGGCTGCCGGTGAGCACGCTCTTGCTGTTGCTCTGGCTCTGCTGGCAGTGGCGGGCGGCCCGCTGGCTCTTGCTGCCGGGGCTGCTGGCCATGACGCTCTTTCTCTGGCCGGTGGCGCCGCGCTGGCAGGTGCGGGTGCTCAATGTGGGGCAGGGGTTGGCAGTGCTCATCAGCAAGGGGGATCGCGCCATCCTCTATGACACCGGCGATCGCTATCCCGGCGGCTACAACATGGCGGATGCGGTGATCCTGCCCACCTTGAGCCACCTCGGCATCCGGGTCATCGATCGTCTCATCATCAGCCACAAGGATCGGGATCATGCGGGCAACCGCAAGCGGCTGCTCAGCGTCCTGACAGTGCGCAGCGAGCTATCCTCCTACCCTTTCACCCCGTCAACCACCCTCTGCCAGCGCGGTCAGGCATGGTCATGGCAAGGGTTGCAGTTTCGCGTGCTCTGGCCAGAACAGCCCGGGGCAGGGCACAACAACGATGGTTGCGTGGTACGCATCAGCGATGGCGAGCGCAGCGTGCTGCTGAGCGCTGACATCGAGCGGCAGGCGGAGCAGCGGCTGGTGGCGCTCGAGGGAGCCGGGCTTGCCAGCACCCTGCTGGTGAGCCCGCACCACGGCAGTCGCACCTCCTCCACCCCGCCTTTTGTCGCCGCCGTGGCGCCTCGTTATGTGGTGCACAGCGCCGGTTTCATGAACCAGTGGGGCTTTCCCCGTCCCGAGGTCGTCGCTCGTTATCAGGGAGCGATCCAGTGGGTGACCGGTCTGGGCGGGGAGGTAGTAATTGCGCCGGTCGCAGGTGGCCTGCAGGTTGAAGCCGAGCGGGATCATGGCCCCTGGTACCGGCAAGTTGGCAACTGGTGGCAGCCAAGAGTATGGGGAGATCGGCCAGGCCCATCACCTTGAGCGGAGCTGTTTCTGCCACCCGTTTTTCCCGCTGGCGCCCTCTTGCACCGACCATATTGTTGCAAATTTCTACGTTTTAAATGGGGTTCAGTCTTACTGGTGAAACAATCAAGGGGTGGCAAGTCGAGCCTTGTGGGCCAGAGTGACCAATACTGGGTGGCCGAATAGCCCCGTAGTGATATTGCTGGTCGGCCGCGGCCTGTATGGAGCCGGGATGCAGAGGCCGTGAGGATGCCGGGTTGGTGCAAGGGTAGCCCGCGTGCTCCATGGCACGGCCGGCCGTCTTATGAAAAGGCGAATATGCGGGATAATCGGGGCGTGATGAAGGCATCTCATCCCTGATTTGGGGGCCGAATCCCTGCTATCTGTATGGTGGCGCTTGGTGGATGTCTACTGTTTGGCTAGAATACCCCGTCATTTCCATTACCAACGGCTATTCATGCAACAAGAAACTTCACAAGGTAGCTGGCCAGTATTCAAGCGTCTGCTCGGTTATGTCCGTGACCGCAAGCTTGGCCTGATCGGCGGCATCATCGGCATGTTGGGTTATGCCGCTGTCGACACCACCTTCGTCTACTCCATCAAGCCGCTGATCGATCAGGGGATCAACGGCAACGATCCGACCGTGCTCAAGTGGATGCCCTTCTTCGTACTGGGCATCGTGGCCCTGCGCGGTGTCGCCAACTTCCTCTCCAACTACTGCATGGCCTGGGTCGGCAACCACGTGGTGATGCGTCTGCAACAGCAGGTGTTCAATCACATGGTGGCGATGCCGATGAGCTTCTTCGACCGCCAGAACACCGGCCACCTGCTCTCCAAGGTGACCTATGACGCAAGCCAGGTCTCCTCGGCGGCGAGCACCACCCTGGTGACCCTGGTACGGGAAGGGGCGACCGTGGTCGGCCTGCTTGGCCTGATGTTCTGGCACTCCTGGCAGTTGTCGGTGATCTTCCTGGTGGTGGGCCCGTTGGTGGGCATTATCATCGGACTTATCAGCCGTCGCTTCCGCCAGATCAGCCGCCATATCCAGCAGGCGGTGGGTGATATCACCACCTCCACCGAGCAGATGCTCAAGGGGCACAAAGAGGTGCTGATGTTTGGTGGCCAGAAGGTGGAAGAGAAACGCTTCTTCCAGGTCAGCAACAACATGCGCCAGCAGACCATGAAGATGGTCGCGGCTGATGCCATCGGCAGCCCGGTGGTGCAGATGGTGGCCTCCATCGCACTGGCGGCGTTCCTCTATGTGGCCACTGTCGACAGCGTGCGCAGCACCCTGACTGCCGGTACCTTCACCGTCATGATCACTTCCATGATGATGCTGCTCAAGCCGCTGAAAAGCCTGACCGACGTCAACAACCAGTTCCAGCGCGCCATCACCGCCTGCCATAGCCTGTTTGGCCTGCTCGACACCGAGCCGGAGCAGGATACCGGTACCCGCACTCTGGAGCGCGCCCGTGGCGAGATCGAGTTTCGCAATGTCACTTTCACCTACCCGACCAAGGACACCCCGGCGCTGCACAACGTCAGCTTCAAGGTGGAGGCGGGCAAGTCGGTGGCGCTGGTGGGCCGTTCCGGCTCAGGCAAGAGTACCATTGCCAGCCTGTTGACCCGTTTCTACGACATCGATCAGGGGGAGATCCTGCTCGATGGCGTCAACATCCGCGAATACAAGTTGAGCGAGCTGCGCAAGCAGTACGCGCTGGTCTCCCAGCATGTTCACCTGTTCAACGACTCGGTGGCCAACAACATCGCCTACGCCGCGGAAGAGAAATATAGCCTCGACGAGATCAAGCAGGCAGCCCGCATCGCCCATGCCGACGAATTCGTCAGCAAGATGAGCCACGGTTACGACACAGTGGTCGGCGAGAACGGTGCATCCCTCTCTGGTGGTCAGCGCCAGCGTGTGGCCATCGCCCGCGCCCTGCTGCGCGATGCGCCGGTGTTGCTGCTGGATGAGGCCACCTCGGCCCTCGATACCGAGTCCGAGCGCCACATTCAGGCGGCTATCGATGAGCTTTGCAAGGCGCGTACCTCGCTGGTGATCGCCCACCGCCTCTCCACCATCGAGAAGGCGGACGAGATCCTGGTGATCGACGAAGGCCATATCGTCGAGCGTGGCAACCACGCAGCACTGATGGAACAGCGCGGCACCTATGCCCAGCTGCGCGCCATTCAGTTTGGCAATGCAGGAAACAAGGCCTGATGCTGGAACGGCTCTGGTATCGCAAAAGCGGCTGGCGCTGGTTGCTGGCCCCTTTCGCCCTGCTGTTTGCCATCATCAGCGGCACCCGCCGCTACGCCTATCGCCACCGTTGGCTAAAGGGGGATCGCTCCTCCTTGCCGGTGATCGTGGTGGGCAATATCTCGGTGGGGGGCAACGGCAAGACCCCGGTAGTGGTCTGGCTGGTGGAGCAGTTGCAGGCACGCGGCTATCGCCCCGGGGTGGTGAGCCGTGGTTATGGCGGCAAGGCGCCCGATTATCCCTATCGGCTCGATGCCGCCAGCACCACGGCGCAGGCCGGTGATGAGCCGGTACTGATTGCCCGGCGCTGCGGCTGTCCGGTGGTGGTTGCCCCGAAACGGGCCGATGCGGTACGACTGCTGGAGCAGAGCGGCGAAGTGGATATCATCATCACCGATGACGGCCTGCAGCACTATGCGCTGGCCCGCGACATCGAGCTGGTGGTGGTGGACGGAGCGCGCCGTTTTGGCAACGCCTGCCTGTTGCCGATGGGGCCGCTGCGCGAGCCGGTCACCCGCCTCAAGCGGGTGGACGCCATCATCTGCAACGGCGGCGAGCCGGGCAAGGGGGAGTACCCCATGCAACTGGTTGCCGACGCGCCGCGTCGGGTATGCGATGATGCGCCGCTGGCGGCCCCTCTCGCAGGCCCGGTCGATGCGCTGGCGGGGATCGGTCATCCGCCCCGTTTCTTCGCCACCCTCGAGGGGCTCGGCTATCAGCTGGATCAGCAGGTTGCCTACGGCGATCATCACCCCTTCGATCGGGATGAGCTGGTGGGCCGCTTTGCCAGCAAGCCGCTGCTGATGACCGAGAAGGATGCGGTCAAGTGCCGCGAGTTTGCCCTCGATAACTGGTGGTATCTGCCGGTCAGCGCCGAGTTGCCCGCCTCCCTGCTCGATGCCCTGCTGCACAAGCTGGGGACCAAGGGGAAGGGCGCGGCCAGGGCGCAAGATTAATCTCTCTCGCCTCGGCGGGGGAGCAGGGGCTTGATATGCCCCGTATGGAATATCTGGTTGCTCGACATCCATCGCTGGCGTGATGAAGCCGCCAGCGCGACATCGTTGAAGGAGTATCGTTTTGGCTTTGGACATCAAGTTGCTCGACATCATCGCCTGCCCGGTCTGCAAGGGTAAGCTGCACTACAACAAGGCCGTGCATGAGCTGGTCTGCCGCTTTGACAAGCTGGCCTATCCGCTGGAGGAGGGGATCCCGGTGCTGCTGGAGAACCGCGCCCGTCCCCTCAATAGCGACGAGCTGCCGTCATGAGTTTCGTCGTCGTCATTCCGGCCCGCTATGCGTCAACCCGGCTGCCGGGCAAGCCGCTGGCTGACATCCATGGCAAGCCCATGGTGCAGCACGTGGTGGAAAAAGCGCTGCAATCCGGTGCCGATCGGGTGATTGTTGCCACTGACGATGCCCGGGTACAGCAGGCACTGCTGACCACCGGCGTCGAGGTGTGCATGACCTCACCGGATCACCAGTCCGGCACCGAGCGTCTGGCCGAGGTGTGCCGTCACTACGGCTTTGCCGCCGATACCATCATCGTCAATGTGCAGGGGGATGAGCCGCTCATTCCGCCTGCCATCATTCGTCAGGTGGCGGACAATCTGGCCGCCGCCACGGCGCCGATGGCGACTCTGTCGGTGCCGATCAGGGATGCCGAAGAGGCGTTCAATCCCAATGCGGTCAAGGTGGTGACTGATAAGGATGGCTACGCCCTCTACTTCAGTCGCGCCACCATCCCGTGGGATCGAGATCGCTTTGCCAACAGGCATGAGCAGATTGGCGACCACTATCAGCGCCATATCGGCATCTATGCCTATCGTGCCGGCTTTATCCAGCGTTATGTTGACTGGGCGCCGAGCGTGCTGGAGCAGGTCGAGGCGCTGGAGCAGCTGCGGGTGCTCTGGTACGGGGAGAAGATCCACGTGGCGCAGGCGCTCGAAGCGCCACCGGTGGGTGTCGATACCCAGGCCGATCTGGAGAAGGTGCGAGCCTTCCTGGCGGGCTGATCCGGCAGGCTGAAGATAAGAAAAACGGTGTCGCAAGACGCCGTTTTTTGTTTTGAGTATCTCGATAATTATCTGATTACAAACACTATAAATGCGCTTTATCAAACTTTTGGCGTGCATGGTTTGCCAAAGCGGCGAGTTTGGTTATGATGCAAGACGCCCTGTTAACCCTAACCGGGCGGCCAAAACGAGATAAAAAACGGGGTGTTTGGGTGATAAATGTATTCCTGGTCGATGACCATGAGCTGGTGCGTACAGGGATAAGACGCATTCTGGAAGATGTTCGCGGGATCAAGGTGGTAGGCGAAGCACAGAGTGGCGAAAATGCAGTTGCTTTCTGTCGTCAGCACCATCCGGACGTGATCCTGATGGACATGAACATGCCGGGTATTGGTGGTCTGGAAGCGACCCGCAAAATTCTGCGGATCCGCCCTGATGTGCGCATCATAGTGCTGACCATCCACTCAGAAAATCCCTTCCCGACCAAGGTGATGCAGGCCGGCGCCGCTGGTTACCTGACCAAGGGGGCCGGGCCGGACGAGATGATTCAGGCGATCCGGTTGGTGCACTCCGGTCAACGCTATATCTCCCCGGAGATTGCCCAGCAGATGGCCCTGAGCCAGTTTGCCTCGGCGGACGAGAACCCCTTCAAGTCCCTCTCCGAGCGCGAGCTGCAGATCATGATGATGATCACCAAGGGGCAGAAGGTGACCGATATCTCCGAGCAGCTCAACCTGAGCCCGAAAACGGTCAACAGCTACCGTTACCGCCTGTTCAGCAAGCTGGGGATCAACGGTGATGTGGAGCTGACCCATCTGGCCATTCGCTACGGCATGCTGGATGCCGACACCCTGTAACCAGGGTTGTGTGGTCACCAAGGCGGCATTTGCCGCCTTTTGCTTTTTAGCCCCCTTTTGCATTTTCATGAGTGGGCGCAGTATGCTCTCCCCGTCTTTTTGCCTTCATCCGTTGAGTCGAGTTGCCGATGACCCTCTCTCCCGAGCCCCTTTTTGACAGCAAAGCCTTTCTCGCCGCCGTAACGCACCAGAGCGGCGTCTACCGCATGTATGACAGCGGCGGCACCGTCATCTACGTGGGCAAGGCCAAGGATCTGAAAAAACGGCTCGCCTCCTACTTTCGGGCCAATGTCGACAGCATCAAGACCCGTACTCTGGTGCGCCAGATCGCCGATATCCAGGTCACTGTCACCCACACCGAGACCGAGGCGCTGATCCTCGAGCACAACCTGATCAAGCAGTACCAGCCCCGCTACAACGTGCTGCTGCGGGACGACAAATCCTACCCTTGGATCATCATTACCGCGCACCAGCATCCGCGCATCGGCGTGCATCGCGGTGCTCGCAAGATCAAGGGGGAGTACTTCGGCCCGTATCCTTCCGGTGGTGCCGTGCGCGAGAGTCTGCACCTGATGCAGAAGATCTTTCCGGTGCGCCAGTGCGAAGATGCGGTCTACGCCAACCGCACCCGTCCCTGCCTGCTCTATCAGCTCAAGCGCTGCGCCGGTCCTTGCGTGCCCGGACTGGTGAGCGAGGCCGAATATGCCCAGCAGGTGGAGCTGGCCAAGCTGTTTCTGGCGGGCAAGAACCAGCAGGTGATTGGTGAGCTGGTGGGCAAGATGGAGTCCGCCAGCGGTGATCTGCGCTTTGAAGAGGCGGCCCGCTACCGGGATCAGATCCTGGCGCTGCGCCGGGTCACCGAGCAGCAGTCGGTGAGCGGTAACGTACTGGACGAGCTTGACGTGGTGGGGGTCGCCTTCGAACAGGGGTCGGCCTGTATCCACGTGCTCTTTATCCGTCAGGGCAAGGTGCTCGGTTCGCGCAGCTACTTCCCGAAAGTGCCGGCCGATACCCAGCTCGACGAGGTGGTGCAATCCTTCCTGCTGCAGTTCTATCTGTCGGGGCAGGGGGGACGGCAGATCCCGAGCGAGGTGCTGCTCGATGTGGCGCTGGAGGACGAGAACGTCATCGCCGAGACCCTGAGTCAGACCGCCGGTTACAAGGTGCGGGTGGTGAGTCGTACCCGTGCCGAGCGGGCCCGCTTCATCAAGCTCGCCTCCATCAATGCCGAGACGGCGCTACGTTCGCGGCTTGCCCACAAGAGCACCATCACCGCCCGCTATGACCAGCTGGAAGAGCTGCTCGAGCTGGAGCGCCCTATCGCCCGCATGGAGTGTTTCGATATCTCCCATACCATGGGGGAGCGCACGGTGGCCTCCTGCGTGGTGTTCAACCGGGAGGGGCCGCTTAGCTCCGAATATCGCCGCTTCAATATCGACGGCATCACCGGCGGCGATGACTACGCGGCGATGGAGCAGGCGCTGGAGCGCCGTTTTGGCAAACAGCAGGAGCCGGACAAGGTGCCGGACGTGCTCTTTATCGACGGCGGCCTCGGCCAGCTGCGCCGCGCCGAGGAGATCCTGGCGCGCCAGCTGGAGTTTCTCGGTGGCAAATACCCGCTGCTGGTGGGCATTGCCAAGGGAGTCACCCGCAAGGCGGGGTTGGAAACGCTCATCATGGGGGAGAGCCACGAAGAGTTGCATTTGCCGGCAGATATGCCCGCTTTGCACCTTATTCAACATATTCGCGATGAATCCCACCGTTTTGCCATTACCGGCCACCGGGCACGGCGAGCCAAAGCCCGCACCAGCAGCACGCTGGAGGATATTCCGGGAGTGGGGCCGAAGCGGCGTCAGGCACTGCTCAAATATCTGGGCGGTTTGCAGGAGGTGAAAAAGGCGAGTGTGGATGAACTGGCCAAGGTGCCCGGCATCAGTCAGGAGCTGGCCCAAGCCATCCACGATGGTCTGCATTCAGCCTGAGTGTTGAATGACACTGTTTTTTTCATGTGATGATTAACCGGGAACATTCGCTAACTCCTTGATGCACAAGAGCCGTGACGCAGGGGGGCCGTAAATGCCATAATGGCGCGGTATTGCGAAAGGGTTGATGGATTAAAAAAGACCAAGACGGGCGTCAGTGCGGTTGCATCGCAAATCGGCTTTGGCGCACTATGTAGCGACGTACAAGAAGTGGCTGAAAATAATGACAAACATACCTAACATGCTGACGTTTTTCCGGATTTTGCTCATTCCCGTCTTCGTCATCCTGTTCTATCTGCCTTACCAGTGGTCCTATCTGGCCGCTGCCATCGTCTTTATTCTGGCCGCTGCCACCGACTGGTTTGATGGCTACCTTGCCCGCAAGCTCAATCAATCCACCGCCTTTGGTGCCTTCCTCGACCCGGTCGCCGACAAGATCATGGTAGCCACTGCACTGGTCATCATCGTCGAACACTACAACACCATCTGGGTCACCATTCCCGCCATGACCATGATTGGTCGCGAGATCATCATCTCCGCCCTGCGCGAGTGGATGGCTGAGCTCGGCAAGCGCTCCTCGGTGGCCGTGAGCTGGATTGGCAAGTGGAAGACCATGATCCAGATGGTGTCGCTGACCGGTCTTATCTGGCAATACAACGTCTGGATGGTGTGGCTGGCCTACGTGCTGCTCTATGTCGCTACCGTGCTCACCTTCTGGTCCATGTTCCATTACATGAAGGCGGCCTGGAGCGATCTGACCCATCACTCCAGCTTCTGAGTTATCAGGCAGTAACAGGCCGTTTCTCGCAATTTCAGACAAGAAACGGCAAAAGGCGCTAAAAGTGTGCAAAAAGGGCAAAAAACGCCCGAACGATCAGTTAATTAAATATTTCTGGTTGACTGGGCGGGGAACATCGCTAGAATGCGTCCTCGTAGTCAGGCAGTCAGCCAGATCAATGCGGGAATAGCTCAGTTGGTAGAGCACGACCTTGCCAAGGTCGGGGTCGCGAGTTCGAGTCTCGTTTCCCGCTCCAAATTCAGACAATAGAGAGCCAACTCTCTTTTGCATGGCGCGTTAGCAAAGCGGTTATGCAGCGGATTGCAAATCCGTTTAGTCCGGTTCGACTCCGGAACGTGCCTCCATATTGACAAGCCCGCGGCGCGAGCTTGATACCGATTACGGTGCCCGAGTGGTGAAATCGGTAGACACAAGGGATTTAAAATCCCTCGACGTTCGCGTCGTGCCGGTTCGATTCCGGCCTCGGGCACCATTAAAATCAAAGAGTTACGAAAGGCCGCTAGCAATAGCGGCCTTTTTGTTTTGTCCGAATGTCGCCAATGTGTCCACTGCGCTTTTCGGTTCGGCTGCTCTATTTTTGCCAACAGCAATCTGTGCATCCTTTTGCGTGACATCGTCCAGCCTGTTGACGGGCTTTATCTGGTAGCTTTCTTTGGTCATGACCTCTGGCACAACTTTGTGCTGTTAGATGAAATGAGAAGGGCCCCACATGGTGGGGCCCTTCTTGCTTGTGTGTGCAGAACATCCCGGTTGTCAGGAGCTTTGCTCTGCGCTGGTATCTGTGGCGGCCACGACTGGGTTGCGGCGGCGCAGCAGGCGAACCAGCGGGGGTAGGGCGATCACCACGATAGCTAGCACCAACAGAGTCTGGCTGATGCTGCTGCTCCAGAGGATGGCGGTGTCGCCATTGCTGATGGAGAGGGCGCGGCGCAGGTTCTGCTCCAGCATTTCACCCAGCACGAAGCCCAGAATGAGCGGTGACATGGGGAAGTGCATTTTGCGCAGCAGGTAGCCAAAGACCCCGAGGCCCACCATCAGCAGCAGGTCAAAGGTGGTGCTGTGCACCGCATAGACCCCCACCGCCGAGACGCTGGCGATGGCGGGCACCAGAAACCAGAGCGGGATGGAGAGCATGCGGGTGAAAATACCCACCATGGGGATGTTCATCACCAGCAGCATGACGTTGGCCAGCAAGAGGGCGGCGATCAATCCCCACACCACATCGGGCTGTTCGGTGAACATGGTGGGGCCCGGGGTGATGTTGTAGAGGGTCAGCGCCCCCATCATCACCGCCGTGGTGCCCGACCCCGGCACCCCCAGGGTGAGCATGGGGATAAAGGAGCCGCAGGCTGACGCGTTGTTGGCCGCCTCTGGCGCTGCCACGCCGCGAATATCCCCTTCGCCGAATTTGGCATTGGGCCCCGCCAGCCGCTTCTCGCTCATGTAGGTGATGGCGCTGGCGATGGTGGCGCCGGCGCCCGGCAGAATGCCGACGAAAAAGCCGATGGTGGAGGAGCGCAGCATGGTGCCGGTGCAATAGACCAGCTCCTTGAAGTTGAACAGCATCCGCCCGGTGGTGCGCACCAGCTTGCCGCCGCCGCTGGTGTGCTCCAGCATCAGCAGGATCTCGCTCACCGAGAAGAGGCCGATCACCACCACGATAAACTGCACCCCGTCCGAGAGGTGCACGCTGTCGAAGGTGAAGCGATAGATGCCGGTATTGGCATCCACCCCGACGGTGGCGAGCCCCAGCCCGATCAGCGCCGCCATAAAGGACTTGAGCGGGTTCTGGCTCATCATGCTGCCAAGGCAGGCGATGGCGAACACCATCAGGGCGAAATACTCCGCCGGCCCAAAGGCGAGCGACCAGCGTGCCAGTGCCGGGGCGAACAGAATGATCCCCCCGATGGCGAGCATGGAGCCGACAAAGGAGCTGACCGCCGAGATGGAGAGGGCAACTCCCGCCTTGCCCTGCTGGGCCATGGGGTAGCCATCCAGCGCGGTCATGATGGCGGCGGCATCTCCCGGTACGTTGAGCAGGATCGAGGAGATCCGCCCGCCATATTCGCAACCGATATAGACGGTGGCGAGCAGAATGAGCGCCGATTCGGGGGGGAGCTTGAGGGCAAAGGCCAGCGGCAACAGGATGGCGACGCCGTTGATGGGGCCAAGGCCCGGCAGCAGACCGACCACGGTGCCGACAAAGCAGCCGATGAGGGCAATCACCAGATTCTCCGGGGTGAGTGCCACCGCAAAGCCCTGGGATAGGTACATCCAGGTATCCATATTGACTCCTTAAGAGAACCAGACGCCGAGGGGCAGGGTGACATCCAGCAGCCTGTCAAAGGCGAAATAGAGCACCAGCCCGCCGACGCCGCCGGAGAGCAGGGCTGCCTTGGCCGAGGCGCCAAACAGGCGCCCCAGCACAAAGGTGAGCAGGGCGGTAGCCAGCGGAAAGCCCAGCCACTCGAAGCTGGCGCCGTAACCGGCCAGCGCTGCCACCATGATGGCGAGGTGGCGCAGGGTACGCAGCGGCGGCCAGCTGACGGTGTCCGGCTGGCGGCGCAGCAGGAGCAGGGCACAGAGAGCCATCAGGCCGAGGATCCCGAGCGGAAAGGGGCGTGGTCCCAGCGGCTCATAGCTGTATTCGCTCTGGTACTGCCAGGCGAGGGAGGCCCCCGCCAGACAGAGCAGCAGCCAGATGGCGGCGAAGATGCGATCGCTCATGGCTGCGACTCCTATTTGGCCAGACCGAAGGCCTTGGCCTGCTCGCGATATTGCGCCACCTGGGTCTTGACGTAGCTGTCGAGCGCATCTCCGGTCAGGTCAAACTCGAACAGGCCGCGCAGATCTCGCTGCGCCTTGAAGGTGTCGGTTTTCACCAGCTGATCGAAAGTCTGCTTCCACCACTGGTATTCGCTGTCGCTCACCTTGGGGCCGACATAGAAGCCGCGGATCACCGGCCACTCCAGGTCATAACCCTGCTCTTTGGCGGTAGGAATGGTGGCCAGCTTGCCGGGCAGCCGCTCTTTGGCGAACACCGCCAGCACCCGCAGCTTGTCGCCACCGATATAGGGCACCATCTCGCTCAGATCGCCGGAGACTGCCTGCACATGGTTGCCCAGCAGCGCGGTGACCGGCTCGCCGCCCCCTTCAAAGGCAACGTAGCGCATCTTGTGCGGATCAACCCCGGCCTGTTTGGCCAGCAGCGCCGTCTTCATCCAGTCCTGACTGCCGATGGAGGCTCCCGCCCCGATGACCACGCTGTTGGGGTCGTTTGCCATGGCATTCACCAGATCCTTGAGGCTCTGATAGGGGGCATCGTGGCGCACCGCGATCATGCCGTAATCGGTCCCCACCGCCGCCAGCCAGCGCACATCATCCACCCCGTAACGGCCAAATTTCCCCTGGGAGAGGTTGAGCAGGGAGCCGCCGGAGAAGGCGACCACAGTCCCCGCCTCGGCAGGGCGCTGCGCCACGATGGCGTTGTAGGCCACGGCACCGACCCCGCCCGGCATATAGGTGACCCGCATCGGTTTGTCGATGGTGCCGGTCTCCTGCAGGCTCACCTGCAGCAGCTTGCAGGTAAGGTCGAAACCACCGCCCGGTTTGGCCGGTGCGATGCATTCGGTACGGCTCGGGGCGGTGGCACTCTCGGCCGCCTGCAGCGGCAGGGCGCCGAGCAGGGTCAGTAAGGCGAGGGCATGACGTGTGCGTTGCTTCATGGTTGTGTGCTCCATCTTGTCGTTGTTTTTTCTCGGTGTGACTCCGTCGATGGACGAAGTGATGCGAAATTGTTAAAACAACAACCTTTCATTCACCTTTCAATCACTGACCAATTGGCGGGAGTGTGACCATGATCGCACCTTGTTCTGCTCAGGCAATGGTGAATGGATGCAGTTGCAGCACTGTGGTTGCACGCCGTCGTTAAGAACAAGGGGATAGGGATGCGCTTGCTGTTGGCAGAAGACAATCACGAACTGGCCCACTGGTTGTCGCGGGCGCTCACCAGCGCCGGTTTCGCGGTGGATTGGGTGGCTGATGGCGCCCGGGCCGATCACCTGCTGCGCCACGAAAAATACGCGCTGGCGGTGCTCGATATCGAGATGCCCAAGCTCGACGGGCTGGCGGTTCTCGGCCGGTTGCGCAGCCGGGGGCAGGGGTTGCCGGTGCTGCTGCTCACCGCCCGTGGCGCCGTGGAGGAGCGGATCTGCGGCCTCAATGCCGGTGCCGATGACTATCTGGCCAAGCCATTCGATCTGGGGGAGCTGGATGCCCGGCTGCGGGCCCTGCTGCGGCGCAGCGAAAGCGGTGGTGCCGAGCTGCGGCTGGGGCGCCTGACCCTGCATCCCGACGGCTATTTTCTGCTGGCCGATGCCCGGCTGGCCCTGACTCCCCGCGAACAGGCGCTGCTGACGGCGCTGATGTACCGCCACGGGCGCCCCGTTGCCAAGGGACAGCTGTTCGAGCAGGTGTTCAACCTCGATGACGAGGCGGGGCTCGACAGCATCGATCTCTATATCCACCGGCTGCGCAAAAAGCTGGTGGGCAGCGGGGTGGTGATCACCACTCTGCGCGGGCTGGGCTATCTGCTGGAAGCGGCGCCGGAGGCCTCCCATTAGTCGCTCCCTGCTCCATCAACTGCTGCTGTTTCTGGGCGGCCCCTTGCTGATCCTCTGGACCGCCTCGGCCTGGTACAGCTACTACGGCGCGCTGGCGGCGGCCACCTCGGCCTATGATCGCACCCTGCTCGCTTCGGCCCGTACCGTCGCCGAGCGGCTGACGGCAAGCGATGGCATCCTCAAGGTGGATGTGCCCTACGTGGTGCTCGACAGCTTCGAGCGCAACATGCGCGATCGCCTCTTCTATCAGGTGCGCGGCATCGACGATGGGGTCATCTCCGGCTTTGATGACCTGCCCCCCATGCCGGTTGGCACGCCCCTGACCGACCGCTATCCGGCGCTCGCTTACTTCTACGACGGCCTCTATCAGGAGGCGCCAATCCGCGCCGTGATGTTGCTGCAACCGGTAGGCGAGGGGGGCGTCACCGGTATGGCCCGCATCACGGTGGCGGAAACCCTGCTCGGCCGCCAGCAACTGGCACAGCAGCTGCTCTGGTCGGCCGTGCTGACCCAGGGGGCGCTGGTGGTGCTCACCCTGCTGCTCGCTTATCTGTTGCTCAAGCGGCTGCTCACCCCGATGCGCCGCCTGTCACGGGAGATCCTGCGCCGCGATGCCGCCACGCTTGCCCCCTTGCCGGATCTGCTTCCCTGGCAGGAGACCCGGCCGCTGGTGCAGGCGTTCAACCGCCAGCTGGCCCGATTGCGTCAGCTGGTGGCCCGGCAGGAGCGCTTCAGTGCCGATGCCGCCCACCAGCTGCGCACGCCGCTCACCATCCTGAAAACCCAGGTTGAGGTGGCGCGCGGCAGCGGCGATCCGGCCCTGATGAGCGAAAGCCTCGATGCCATGGCAGGGCGGCTCGATCACACTATCGCCCTGACCGAGCGGCTCCTGCTGCTGGCCCGGCTCAAATCGGACGAGTGCTCCGGGCTGCGCCAGCGTGAGCCCATGGAGTTGACGGCGCTGGTGCAGCAGGCCTGTCTGTCACGGCTGGCGCAGGCGCGCAGCAAGGGGATCGATCTCGGTTACGAAGGGGAGGAGTCTGCCATCATGGTAGCGGGGGAGCCGCTGCTGCTCGGGGAGCTGTGCGCCAACCTGCTCGACAATGCCATCAAATACACCCCGCCCCACGGCACCGTGACGGCGCGGGTGGTGCGAAGCAACGGGCAGATCTGGCTGGAGGTAGAGGATAACGGCCCCGGCATTGCCCCCGAGCAGGCAGAGCGGGTCTGGCAGCCGTTTCAGCGCCTCGAGCAGGGCAGCGAGCTGCCGGGGGCAGGGCTTGGTCTGGCGCTGGTGCGCGACATCGCCCACTACCATCACGGCGAGGTGGTACTGCTGCCTGCCACTCAGCTGGGGGGCTTGCTGGTGAGGCTGATCTTGCCGTTGGCAAAATCGTGAGGAGGATAAAAAAGAGAGGGCACCTCGCGGTGCCCTGTTTATCTACACATAAGATGGCGTTGGGTTGTCAGCTGCGGATCTTGTTGAAGACAAACAGGACGATAAGGGCACCCACGGTGGCGATGGCGATGCTCGAAATATTGAAGCCGGTCACCGAGCCCAGACCCAGCAAGGTGCCCACATAGCCGCCGACCATGGCGCCGACAATCCCCAGCAGGGCGGTCATGAAGAAGCCACCACCATCACGGCCCGGCATGATCCACTTGGCCAGCATGCCAACCAGCAATCCCAAAATAATCCAGGTGATGAAACCCATGTGTCACTCCTCTCTGTTTATGTAAGGGGCACATTATAGGGATGCGGCCGGCGATGCGAAGGGCTCCAACCCCTTGGCTGGTCACAAGCTGTCGGACTTGTTATGACGCAGAGGAGGTATGTCACTGAGCTTGCCCTCAGTTGGCAAAGCACTGACGCCGCTTTTGCAAATTGCATTGCATTATGGTGAACCCGGGAGTGACCGTCGGGGCTTATTTAGCGTTTTGACAATAAATAACCGAAACAAGCCCGAAAAATGGCTGGCATGATGTTTGCTCCTTGGAAAACAGGAGCTTGGCACTCTGCTACGGGTGTCATGCTGACAGGACTTCTTCCATTTGCCACCACATGAGGTGACGCCATGGCTATCGCACAAGGACTCTTGCACAACAACACCTTCGAGCTGAAAGAGGCTGCTATCGCCTCGCAAAAACCGGTGAGAAGGAGCTCCGTCAAGTGGATGATGATCAAGGGCGGCATACTGGTGGCGGTGCCGCTGCTGGTGGCCTCTGTGGTCTCCATCTGGAGTAGTCAAACCCAGCTGCGAGCACAGGAGAAGGTTGACCTCCTGGAGCGTGCTCAATCGACTTTCCAGGCAACCCGATTTGATCTGGTGCAGATCCAGCAGTTTCTGACCGATGCCTCGGTGACTGGCGATACCGAAGAGGGGATCGCCGAGGCAGCTACCTATCGTGATGATGCGTTGAAAAATCTCGATACACTGGCTCGTACCTTGCCGGATCTCACCGACGAGATCCTGCCAATGCAGGACGTGGTCAGGCAGCTGCAGGAGAGAGGGATCGTCATGGTCAACGCCTATGTCCAGAAGGGGCGGGAGGCAGGCAACGCCATCATGACCAGTCCGGACGGGTTTGATGCCATGGTCGAGAATGGCGCCGGGAAGCTCGATCGCATCTCCCACGAGCTTGACGGTCGTATAGCCAGCGCCATCGCCAGTCGGGACGAGGCCAAGGCCCTGTCACTCTGGATAAGCCTCGGGGCCGGGCTGGTCTCCCTGCTCTTTGTGGCAATGGCCTATCTGATCCAGTACCGCCATCTGATGCGCACTCTGGGGGGCGAGCCGGACTATGCCGCCCGGGTCGCTGCCGAGATCGCAGCCGGCAACCTGACCGTCAGGATCGAGACCCGCTTTGGTGGCAACAGCGTGCTGGGCACCATGCGCATGATGGCCGAGCAGCTTAGCGGTCATATGCGCCAGATTGACCTGCGCACCCGCCAGCTGGCCCAATCCTCTTATCAGATCTCCGATATCTCCAGAACCATCACGGATGCGGCCCAGACCGAGCAGCACCACTCCGGTGAGGTGAGCCGTGCCAGCAACGATCTCTCCTGCGCGGCCGAGGCGGTATCGGGTCTGGCCGCTCAGGTCGGGCAGCAGGCCGAACTGGCCTACCAGAGTGCCAACAACAGCACCCGGGTGATGAGCGAGAACATCGAGGAGATGCGCCGCGCCGTGACCGAAGCGCAGCAGGCCGAGCAGAAGACTCGCCAGCTGAGCGAGGCAAGCCAGAAGATCCAGGTGATCACCCAGTCCATCACTGCCATCACCGAGCAGACCAACCTGCTGGCCCTCAACGCCGCCATCGAAGCGGCCCGTGCCGGTGAACATGGTCGCGGTTTTGCCGTGGTGGCTGACGAGGTGCGCAAGCTGGCCAACCATGCCGGACAGGCGACCAAAGAGATCAACGGAATTGTCACCACCCTGAGCCAGCTTATCGGCGAGAACGAAACCACGGTGAAGAGCGTGATTGCCCGCACCCACCTCACCATGGACAAGGCCCACGAGGCGAGCCAGTCCATCAATGGCTTGATGGGCGAGATTGAGCGCAGCGTCGGGGCCGCCGACCAGATCCGCACCACCAGTGACGAGCAGATGCACAAGCTCGCCTCTCTCAATACCCATCTGCACGATCTGCTGCACGCCCTCTCCGAGAATACCGAGAAGGTGCAGACCACCGGGATCATCAGCCGCACCCTGTATGAAGAGTCGAGCCAGCTGCGCGATATCATGGAGCAGTTCCGCTTCGAGGCGGCCAGCAGCGTCGATCGCGCCGAACACGAGCTGCGCGGCGCCCCCCGTATGTATCAGCACATGATGGTGAAGGTCGAGGCCGCTGGCAGTTTCCATGAATCGATCACCGAGGACTTCAGCGTGACCGGTCTGCGCCTGCGTACAGTACAGTCCCTCGAATTGCCCAAAAAGGCGCAAGTCGAGCTCAAGATCTACACCCCCAAACCCTCCATCGACCTCTATCGCAACCAGACACCGCTGGCTGTGACCGCCAGAGTGATGTGGTCGAAACAGGAGGCGGAGGGCGAGGTCTACGGGCTGGAGTTCATCAACGTGACACCTGCCATTCGCAGCAATCTGGAAGCCTGCTTCAAGCACTATGCGCTGGAGCCCAACTTCAGCCGCTAACACCGCCTCGGCGTGCAGCGCTTCGGGGGGCACCGGTAGAGCTGCCGCAACAAAACAACAAGGGGCGCGTCACTGCTGACGCGCCCCTCTCTTTACGGATGCCTTGTGAACCTGTTGTCAGCGTGCGGCTGCCAGCGGCCTTGTCTCCAGCTGTTGCTCGCAGGGGCGGCAGACCAGCACCGAGCCCTGCTCGAACCAGTCACCCAGCACGATGCGCCGGGCAGGCGCGCCATCGAGCTGGAAGTGGTGGATGGCGGGTCTGTGGGTGTGGCCGTGGATCATCACCTTGCAGCCGTGCTGGCGCAGCATCTCGTCAACGGCGGCTGGCGTCACATCCATGATGCGCTGGCTCTTGTGGGCGTTCTCCATCTGGCTTTGGCCGCGCATCTTGCGGGCGATGGCCTGCCGGCGGGCGAGCGGCAGGCGCAGGAACAGCCAGCGCAGCCACTTGAGCTGGGTGATGCGACGAAACTTCTGATACCCCTCATCCAGGGTGCAGAGCAGATCGCCGTGGCTCAGCACTACCCGCTCGCCGTAGAGTTCGATCACGCACGGATCTCCCAGCAGGGTAATGCCGGCGCGTTTGGCAAACTCTTGGCCCAGCAGAAAGTCGCGGTTGCCGTGGATAAAGTAGATGGGCACATTCTGCTGGCTCAGGGCCAGAAAAGCGTCAGCCATCTCCTGATGGAGCGGGTTGGGATCATCATCGCCAATCCAGAACTCGAAGAGATCGCCAAGCACATAGAGGGCATCGGCGCCCACCGCCTCCTTGGCCAGAAAGTGCACCAGCGCGGCGGTCATATCGGGCCGATCGCTGCACAGGTGAATGTCGCTGATAAAGAGGGTGCGCATGGCTGAGCCGTTGCTGCTGGTCGCATCCGATTCGGGAGCCGCGATAGCGGCGGGCCACACCAGATGGGCCAAATCCTGCCCCTCCAGCGTCAGCAGCGCTTCATAAGGATCGCCCGCCAGCCCCAGCAACCGGCACATCGCCGCTTCCCCTTTCAGTCCCTCTTCAAGGCGCAGGCGCAGCACTTCGCGGTAGAAGTCATCGCCAAAGCGCTCGAGCAGGGCTGCCATCAGGGTGAGGTGGCGCCAGCCATTAAGCGTCTCGATGGGGGCGGTGGTGACATACAGCTCCAGCGGCCAGTTGGCCTCGCTCTTGTCGCTATCGCTATCGGCAATGTGCTGCTCGAGGCGGGGAAAGGTGCGCTCCAGCAGCCAGACATTGTCGTCTTTGGCGCTCGCCTGCCAACCTTGAGCTTCGAGCGTCGCGGCAAACGCCGCGGGATCTGGATGCTGGCAGAGGATATCGAGATCGCTGCCCGGCCGATCGAGGCCGATGGCCAGCGTGCTCACCAGCGCCAGATCGGTGCACTGCGCTGCCAGCTCATCCCACACACCGGCGGTGAGCAGGGCATGGGCCGAGCGCTGGCGCGGGTTGCCGTGGGCCAGATAGTCGAGGCGGCGCCAGTTTGGACTGGCAGTGGGGGAGGCAGATGGAAAAACTGCGGCCGGGGCCGCAGTTTTGTCAGTGCCGAGTCGGCAGAGATCAGTCAGCAAGGGTCACCTTGGTGATCACCACGTCTTCGGTCGGAACGTCCTGATGGATACGGCCGTAGTTGCCGGTCTTGACGCCCTTGATCTTGTTGACCACGTCCATGCCGGTGGTCACTTCACCGAATACGCAGTAGCCGAAGCCCTGGGTGGTAGCGGATTTGAAGTCGAGGAAGTCGTTGTTGTTCACGTTGATGAAGAACTGGGCGCTGGCAGAGTGCGGCTCCATGGTGCGAGCCATGGCGATGGTGCCGATCTTGTTGGAGAGGCCGTTGGCCGCTTCGTTCTTGATGGGGGCGCGGGTGTCTTTCTCTTCAAAGCCCGGGGCATAGCCGCCGCCCTGGATCATGAAGCCGTCGATAACGCGGTGGAAAATGGTGTTGTCGTAGTGACCGTCACGGCAGTATTGCAGGAAGTTGGCCACGGTTTCCGGGGCTTTTTCAGCATTCAGGGTGAGGGTGATGTCGCCGTGATTGGTGTGCAGAGTGACCATGATATGTCCTTTCATTTGATGCGGACGACGAAGTGCCCGCAGGTGTATGGCATAAAGTGGTGGCAATTCTAGCCCATCAGGGGCTGGCGGCATAGTCTCTCTGGCGCCGTAACCGTGCTGGCAGGCGGGATTGGCCACGTTTTCTGCCTCGTTTTCTGCCCCTGAACGGGGTATCATGACCAACCATTTTACTCACAGGCAGTGGTTAGAAGATGCTGAAGATATACAACACACTCACTCGTCAAAAAGAAGAATTCAAACCTATCCACCCGGGCAAGGTGGGCATGTATGTGTGTGGTGTCACCATCTACGATCACTGTCATATCGGCCACGGCCGCACCTTCGTCGCCTTTGATGTGGTCGCTCGCTACCTGCGTTACGCCGGTTATGACCTCACCTACGTGCGCAACATCACCGACGTGGATGACAAGATCATCAAGCGTGCCGCCGAGACCCAAGTGACCTGCGACGAGCTGACCGAGCGTCTGATTGGCGACATGCACGCCGACTTCGACGCCCTCGGCATGGTGCGCCCGGATATCGAACCGCGCGCCACCCAGCACATCGAAGAGATCATCGAGCTGGTGCAATCCCTGCTGGAAAAAGAGCACGCCTACGTGGCGGATAACGGCGATGTGATGTTTATCGTCGAATCCTACGCCGATTACGGCAAGCTCTCCGGGCAGGATCTGGAGCAGCTGCAAGCCGGTGCCCGCGTTGACGTGGTGGATGCCAAGCGCAACCCGCTCGACTTCGTGCTGTGGAAGATGTCCAAACCGGGCGAGCCGACCTGGGAAAGCCCCTGGGGCCCGGGCCGTCCTGGCTGGCACATCGAGTGCTCCGCCATGAACTCCAAGCACCTTGGCAACCACTTCGACATCCACGGCGGCGGCTCCGATCTGCAGTTCCCGCACCACGAGAACGAGATCGCCCAGTCCTGCTGCGCCCACGGTGGCGACTACGTCAACACCTGGATGCACAGCGGCATGGTGATGGTGGATAAAGAGAAGATGTCCAAATCCCTTGGCAACTTCTTCACCATCCGCGACGTGCTGGCTCACTACGACGCCGAAACCGTCCGTTACTTCCTGATGTCTGGCCACTACCGCAGCCAGCTCAACTACTCGGAAGATAACCTCAAGCAAGCCCGCGCCGCGCTGGAGCGCATGTACACCGCCCTGCGCGATCTGCCGGTGGCCGCTGCTGCCGGTGGCGACGAGCAGGTGGCTCGCTTCAAAGAGGCGATGGACGACGACTTCAACACCCCGGAAGCCTACTCCGCCCTGTTCGATCTGGTGCGCGAGATCAACCGCCAGAAGGGTGAAGACATGGCCGTTGCCGCCGCGCTGGGCGCCCGTCTGCGCGAGCTGGGCGCCGTGCTCGGCATCCTGCAGCAAGACCCCGAGGCTTTCCTCAAGGGTGACGAAGCGGACGAAGAGGTTGCCGAGATCGAGCGCCTGATCGCCGAGCGCAATCAGGCCCGTGCCGACAAGAACTGGGCTGCTGCCGATGCCGCCCGCAACCGTCTCACCGAGATGGGTATCGTGCTGGAAGACAGCGCCGGCAAGACCAGCTGGCGCCGTGCCTAAGGGCCGCCGGTTGACGATCTGACGCAGAGCGCAGCCCTTGGGCTGCGCTCTTTTTTTCAGGGCCCGGCGCTTTGTTCAAGGCGCGGCCCATGCAAGCGAACATAAGGAAGATGGCACCATGAAGATATCCAGCTGGCCCGTGCTGGCACTGGCCCTCTCTGCGGCGGCCCTGATCGCCCCGGCCCATGCGGGCACCACCACCAGCGGCAAACTCGATCCGGCCGCCAGTGCCCGCGCCAAGGCTAAAGTGGCGCAGTTTCTCGACTGGGAGCGCCAAGTCAAACCGAGTGGCCTCTATCAGAGCGATCTTGGCGGCGCGCTGCCCACTATCGTCTCCCCCGAGCTGCTCTGCCTGCTCAATGCCGCCTCAAAGGCGCGCGAAATAGCCACCCGCGAGGCCCCCGACGAGAAGCCCCCCTTTGTCGAGGGCAACCCCTTCCTGCCCAACGCCTGGGATAACCTGCTGGGCTCGGAGATCCTCTCCTCGCGCGCCATCGCTGGCAGCCGGGATCGCAGCGAGGTCAAGGTGCGCTTCACCTTTGGCGAGCCGGGCACCCCGCTCGACGCCCCCAGCGGCACCTACCGTTTTGTCAGCACCTATCTGGTACTGGACGGGCCGCAAGGCGCCCGCATCACCGATATCGACGCTGGCGGCAGCTGCGATTTCTGCCAATCCGGCAGCCTGCGCGCCGCCCTCTATGAGACGCTCACCGCTTATCCCGCCGCCGGGGGAGAGCAGTGCAAGGGGTTGGGGAAATAGTTTTTTAGCCTGAGTGAAAAAGTGTTTGGGGAATAGAAATAAAAACCGCAGCTCAAGGCTGCGGTTTTTATTTAGATAGGGGATGAATGTGGTTTTCTTTGTTGATTCCAAAAATATATCAACGTTATAGAAAATATCGTCCCAATAGGAATGCTAAACAGATTTAGTACTATATAAATCCAAAAAATGATTGCCATTCCAAAAGATTGTTGAATCAAGCCAAGATAGGCGCAGTAGTGAAATGCGATAACTAATGCTGCACCAATCAATGATATGGTAATGCCATTTACGCTAAAGCTATCAGAGAAAATGTATCCAAGAGCTGCGGAAACAACCAATCCACATAATGCGGAAATGATAAATAGTATTTTCGCTATCAAAAGATGTTTGCTTGTCATAAAACCTCGATATGTTGCCTGAACTTGTCATTTATGATTGGTGTGCTGTTTTTAGTTTTTAATGAGCTTGTTTTATGTGGTGACTCTATGTTTTTTGCGATCATCTAGCCCTATGATGTAAAACTCAGAACCTGATGATCTAATGGCATTTTCAGCACTAACTAGACCTGTACAGCTTGGCCTTGTTATGCCTTACCTACACCAAACCACGACTTGAGCTTTGAACCCCATTTTTTTTCGTAGAATGGTTTAACTTGATTTTTAAAGTATTGGCTAAGACCAGAATCACTTCCATTGACCTTGTACAGATCAACAGACTCGCCTTCTGGCACGGTATCGCCAGCAACGTTGCCAGCCTCCCTCATTACCTTTTCAATATCACCATCGGCTTCTATACCAACTATTAGATGTGGTTTCTCATCAACAGATGTGTCATGCATAAGTGCCAAATAAGCTTTTTTTACATTGGCATGTTTTGCCAATAGCTGAGTAAGTGAATCAACCATTTTTGATGGGTAATTAGACGGCTGCCCCAGTAGCACCTTAGTTTCTTTTTTCACCACTCTCTGGGATGGCTCCCGACTGATGCCTATAGATAACAAATGTGCTACTTCTTCAGGAACAAATTCTTTTCCATAGTCTGATTTTGGGTTCAGAAATAGCGTAGCTCCTTGTGTCATTTCAAACAAAGAACGTACTGGTAGGGCCAAATATGATTCTTCTCTATCGATAGATTTTTGTAATACTTCTAGCGATGAAAAGAAAGGGATTACAGGTGAGCCATCAGCCTTTTCCCAATGCTGTATTTGAATTTTACTTCCAGCTTCGAGATTCACTTGTCCGTCCGTACCTGGCACTCCAGTTGTACCAAGCAAAAAGACGTGCGAATTTAGTAGGACTTCACAGAATTGTGGTCGATGGGCGGGTTCGTTTGCAGCCAGCCTTAAAATCTCTTCAAGTTTATTTTCTTCGGTTATTTCCACGATTTTTCCTTTAGATATAACAGAGATTAGATAGAAGATGGCCCTAATTCGATAGCAGAGCTTTTCATATAACTCGGTTCTGTCCTGATAGTTGCCACGAAAAAGAATAAAATAAAAATATTACCTGTCTATCTGTGATGCTTGAATGTATTCGTTTGACCTCCTTTTTTACTCCACCATATATCACTGTATAAAAAGCTCAGGAGCCAGTTATGGAGAGTACCGTCAAACCCCGTCTACGTGAACAGGTCAGTATAGTGATGCGTTTGCATCGGGGCCGTAGGCTCGATTAGCGAAGCGTAATCGGACGTTCGAGAAATAAGGTGTTATTACGGTGAAATACTTACTATCGGGCCTTCAATATAAAACCACTGTTCGATAAGCGTGGGTACCGTTCGTCGTTGTATTCACCATGATTTTTTCACTTATGCAACGATGTCGATGACGCCTGTTTCACTCGTGCGACAATCTGCTCTTGCCATAGGGTGGGCGAGGGGGTGGCTCTGAGCTAACAACCCGCCCGATCTTTGCCCCGAATAGGCTGGGGCTGTTAGCGCGGTGCAATGCGCTGCGCTTGGTGCACCCTACGCCTGTTAACTGGCCTCGGGGCGGCGGGTTGGGTGTTGCCCCCTGTTGTTCGCCGGGGTGAGCCCGTTTGTCCCATACCGTAGGGTGCAATGAACGAAGTGAATTGCACCTCTATTCGACGCGGGGTTGCTTGCGGCAACAGGCTTGGCAGATTGCGCCATGGGCTTCACCTGCAAGGGGAGCGGTTAGCACGGACGATTACGCTACGCTAATCGACCCTACCGACCCTGCTGGCGAAGTCATGCCAACGGGGTTGATGATCCCTCACCCTCTCCCGCAGGGGGAGAGGGGACGGTTACCGTGGTGCAATGAGCTGCGCTTATTGCACCCTACGCTTCTCCCGCAAGGGGAGAGGGGACGGTTACCCTGGCGCAGGGACGGGAGACCGGCTGGTCTCCGCGAAAGACGCTACCGCCCCTGACTGTCGCTGCCACATTGCGCCGTTGACCTTGGTTTGGGAAAAGGGGCCAACAGGCGCCGCCAAATATCTTACGGATTCATTGAGCGCTTAACTATGGCGGCCATCACGCAACTATCAGAAACCAGAGGTTTTTTTGCGCTGGCACAAGCTTTTGTTAATTACAGATTGATTAATTGTGGGGTAAGCCTTGTGCGGTTGGTCGCCTTGGGCAATCCGTCGCTATCACCTTGATTCAAAACGGCGATCACAGACTTTTTGCGCCACTTGCCTAAACTGGGTTGGCCGCGGTCGCTGACCGCCGCCTCTGGATCAGCAGACAGGGTATAACTGAGCTGGCTCACCCCTATGTGTCACTGATGGAGGAGTCGGCCATGTCCGCTACCCGTATCTGGATCAAAAACCCCCTTGCCACCTTTACCCCCGAAGCGGTCGATGGCCGCGGCGGGCTGGTGATTGAAAACGGCCTGATAAGCGAGGTGCTGGCGGCAGGCCAGCAGCCTGCCCGACCGTGCGATCAGCTGTTCGATGCCCGCGACCATGTGGTGCTGCCGGGCCTTATCAATACCCACCACCACTTTTACCAGACCCTGACCCGTGCCTGGGGGCCGGTGGTCAATCAGCCGCTCTTCCCCTGGCTCAAGACCCTCTATCCGGTGTGGGCCAGATTGACGCCGGACGCGCTGGCGCTGGCGAGCAAGGTGGCGATGGCGGAGCTGCTGCTCTCGGGCTGCACCACGGCGGCCGATCACCACTACCTCTTCCCGCGCGGGATGGAGGAGTCCATCGATATTCAGGTGGCGGCGGTGCGTGAGCTGGGGATGCGCGCCATGCTGACCCGTGGCTCCATGAGCCTTGGCGAAGATGACGGGGGTTTGCCGCCACGCCACACGGTGCAGGGGCAGCAGCAGATCCTCGATGACAGCCTGCGGCTGGTGCGCCAGTACCACGAGCGCGGCGCCGGGGCGCAGATCCAGATTGCGCTGGCCCCATGCTCCCCCTTCTCGGTGACCGAGGAGATCATGGTGGAGAGCGCCAGACTCGCAGCCGAGCTCGATGTGCGGCTGCACACCCATCTGGCGGAGACGCTGGATGAGGAGGCGTTCTGCCTTGCACGCTTTGGCCTGCGTACCGTCGATTATCTGGAGAAGGTGGGCTGGCTTGGCGATCGCACCTGGCTGGCTCACGGCATCCACTTCAATCCGGACGAGATTGTGCGGCTGGGGGCGGCGGGCACCGGGGTGTGCCACTGTCCGGTCTCCAATATGCGGCTTGCCTCCGGCATCTGCCCGACCCTGGATCTGGAGGCGGCCGGTGCGCCGGTGGGGCTCGGGGTGGATGGCTCGGCCTCCAACGATGCCTCGAACCTGATGCAGGAGGCCCGTCAGGCGCTCTATCTGCAGCGGCTGCGCTACGGCGCCGAGCGGATTACCCCGCGCAAGGTGCTGGAGTGGGCGACCGTAGGCTCGGCCCGGCTGCTCGGGCGCGGCGATCTCGGCGAGCTGCTGCCCGGCAAGCAGGCAGATCTGGCGCTGTTCAAGCTCGACGATCTGCGCTTTAGCGGCAGTCACGATCCCGTCGCGGCGCTGATCTTGTGCGGCGCCGAGCGGGCCGATCGGGTGATGGTGGGCGGCAAGTGGCGGGTGGTCGATGGTGCCATCGAGGGACTGGATATCGAGGGGCTGATTGCCCGTCACAAGGTGGCCGCTGCGGCGCTGGTACGCGGCTAGGGGAGAGCAAACGGCAAAAAGAGAAGGGGCCCGCGGTGGGCCCCTTGTTGTTGGTTGGCGCGGCGGTGCTATTTGGCGGCGGGGGCAGGGAAGTATTTGTTGTGCAGCAGCGGGTATTCACTGCCCGCCAGCACCTGGGTCAAGCCGTTCTGAAACTCCTTGACCAGATCGTCGCTCACCGGATGGCTGAAGGCGTAGCAGAACTGCTCGGAACTCAGCTGCCACTGCTCCTTGAACTTGGCGGGGTCGAGTTTTTGTTCCTGAATTTGCTGCTCCATGGTGGTCTTGTTGGTGGAGACCATATCCACCCGGCCGGAGGTGAGCATCTTGAGCGCCTGGGAGAGGCGGTTGGCGGCGATGATTTTGGTCTCGTCAAAGCCGTTGTTGAGCAGCAGCTGTTCGCCCACATCAGCCCGCACCGCCCCGATATTGAACGCCTTGGCATCGTCGAGCTTGGTGATGTTGAGTTTGTGGTCGGCCAACCCGACCAGCACGATTTCGGCGTAACCGATGGGGCAGGCCCACTTGAACAGGGGGTCGCGCGCCTGGGTGCGGGCGGTGGAGAAGAGCACCGCATTGGGTTTTTGGGTCAGCAGGTAGTAGCCACGGGCCCAGGGCATGATGGTGACGGGCTGCTCCGGGGTGTTGGTCTTCTGCCATACCAGCTTGAGCAGCTCGACCGCAAAGCCGGTCGGATTGCCCGCTTCGTCGGCGTAGTTATAGGGTTTGTAATCTTCGGTCAGGTAGTGAAGCTTGGCCAGCTCGGGGCTGGCGTGGGCGAGGGAACTAACAAGCAGTGCGGCCAATCCAATCCATGGTTTCATTTTTTCCATCCTGCTCAAGGGAATATATATGCTCAATTGTGACCAAGCCGACCGGTTTCGCCAAGGTTGAGCGGTCAGGTTCTTCAATAATAGCGAGGGATGCCGTTGGCATCCCTCGTCTGTTTCTGGTCTTCGCTGCCCGTCAGCGAATGGGCAGGTATTTGGCCTGCAGCTTCAAAAATTCCTGCGAGGCGAGGGCGCGGGTGAGGCCGCTCTGGAACAGCTTGATCTCCTTGTCATCCACCTGACGGCTGAAGGCGTAGCAGAGCTGCTCGGCGCTCAGCACCATGGCGACGTTGAAGTCGTCGCTGTTGAGCTTCATCTCGCGCAGGGCGTCATAACCGGCCAGCTTGCTGGTGGCGAGCAGGTCGGCGCGGCCGGAGGTGAGCATCTTGACAGCCTGATTGAGGCGGTTGGCGGGGATGATGTTGTTGTCATCCATGCCGTTGTTGAGCAGCAGCTGCTCGGCGGCATCGGAGCGCACCGCGCTTATCCGGTACTTGCTCATCTCGTCGACGGAGGTGAGGGTGATGTTTTGCGCCTTGCGCCCCAGCAGAATGTACTCCGAGTAGCCGATGGGGCAGACCCACTTGAAGAGATCTTCCCGCGCCTGGGTGCGGGCGGTGGAGAAGAGCACCACGTTGGGTTTCTGGGTCAGCAGGTAGTAGCCGCGTGCCCACGGCAGGATGCGAATTGGCTGGGGGGCTACCCCGCTGTTTTTCCACACCATCTGCAGCAGTTCAACCGCAAGGCCGGTGGGCTGGCCCTGCTCATCGCTGAAGTTGTAGGGGGGGTACTCTTCGGTGAAATATTCGAGTTTGCCCAGATCGGCCCGGGCCATCGAGGCCCAGGGGAGCAATAGCAGCAAGCAGGTGAGCCAAATCCTCATGGGGAACATCCTCAGCGGTCAACCGTGCTTTGAGTGTGACCATGAACCGCTCAAATAGCCACTTTGCCCCGTTACCAGCGTGACCGGCTTCTCCCAATCGGCTGATAAGCCTCATCGCGCAGCCCCACCAGCAACGTCTTGCCATCAGGCTGCAGACGAAACTCGCCGTAACGGGCACGGCTCAAGGCCTCGCCATCCCCCTCTTCGAAGAAGAAAGCGTCGGGGCCGATCAGCCACTGGCGATCGCTGCGGTGCACCTGCAGTAGCCGCTCATCGCTGGCGAGCTGATCCGGCTTGCCATCGGCAACCCGGCTGGCCACCTGATGGGCATCGAGGCGGATCACCAGGGTGTCGCTCTGCTTGTCGCGGCCATCGCTGCTGGCCAGCTCGCGGGCGATCTCGTAGTTAAGGCGCATGTAATCCCCCTGCATCAGGGAGCGGGGATCGACCGGGGCGAGCCGCAGCAGCACCACCTCGCCACTGCTCATGGCGTGCTCAAAACGCCAGACGGTGAGGTTGATGCCCGCCAGAATGGCAAGGCCAGTGAGCAACAGGCCGAGTTGTCGGATCGCGGGTCTCATGAGTCGCTCCTTGCCGAGAGGGTCTTGAACAGCTGGCGGGCGCCCAGCAACAGGGCGCCCGAGCCCAGCAGCAGCCAGGATTTGGTCATCAGGGTGAGCCCCAGATCGTAGTAATAGAGAGCGCCATAACCAACCAGCAGCAGGGCGGCGAGGGTCATCAGGCCAAGGCTGCCGGCATAGAAGCCGAGGATCAGCACCAGTGCGCCAGCCCCCATCCCCGGAATGACGGCGCTGAGCAGCACCAGCGGCAGACCGTACCAGAGCGGCAGCTTCAGTTTCACCATCACCGCCAGCAGCAGGGCGGCGCAGAGCAGCGGATTGAGCCAGAGCGGCAGGCGCGACAGCCCCAGTTCATCGAGCACGCTGCTGCCACCTTCCCACAGCGGTTGGTGCAGGCGACCCAGTACCAGCAGGGAGAGGGCGAGCCCCAGGGTGATGGCGTGGTAGAGCTGGTGACGGGCGGGGTCGTGATCGGCGCGCAGCCAGCAGAAGGTGATGGCTGCCATCACCAGCGGCAGGGCCAGCAGTTGCAACCCGAGGCAGGCAAGAGCGAGGGTCAGCAGCAGAGCCGCCGCCACGCTGTGAAACAGCCGCACCAGCCAGTGATCGAACAGCACCGCGATGGCGAGCGACAGCAGGCAGAGGCCGAACCAGAGCAGGCTCTGGTGGCTGTCGGCCTGATCCAGCAGGCCGTAGAGCAGCCAGGCATCGGCCGCCAGCGCGAGCGCCAGAACGAACTGATCCCAGAGATCGCCGCTCTGGCTGCGGTTGATGGCGTAAGCCACCCCGAGCAGTACGGCGCCAAGCAGCAGGGCACTGTTGGCCTCGCGGGTCAGCTGCTCGAAGGTCATAAAGAGAAAGAAGAGCAGGAACAGGGCGGCGATCCACCCCACCAACCCGAGCAGAAAACGGCTCGACCAGTGCGGCTGGTTGTTGCGGGGCATCTCCCCTTCCACCAGATTGGCCTGTTGCAGGGTTTGCCAGAGCGTCAGATCACTCATGGGACCTCCGTTGTTGTTGCAGCCAGCGGCTGGCGGCGACCGAGAGGCCGATGGCGATGAGGCTGAGCAGCAGGAAACCGTCCACATCCGGCTTCATCCACTTGCCAAGGGCGGCGAGGATAACGGCAATGAGGCTGAGACACCCCATGGCGAGCCCGGCGATAAATCTGTGATGCCAGAGTGTGTAGGCTGCGGCGAGCCAGCCCAGCCAGAGCGGCCACACCAGTGGGGAGGCGGCATCGAAGAGCGCCAGCAGGGCGAGCAGGGTGGCGCCAAGCCCGGCGGCAAGACCCGCCAGCCAGCCCGGCATCAGGCGCCAGCGGGCAGGGGCGAGCAGCAGCAAGCCCCAGAGGGCGGCGTTGAGCAGGGTCAGACACCAGCCCAGCCCTTCTTCGTCAAAGGTGAAGAAGAAGCTGAAGAGACCGAGCCGCCAGTAGAGCACCAGCGCCAGCTGACCGAGCAGCCAGCCCAGGGTCCAGAGCAGGGGACTTTGGCCAAGGGCGGCCAGCGGCACCAGCATCAGCGCCCAGGTGGCGAACAGCTGCCAGGGATCGGCGCCGGTCTGGTAGGTTTGCCCGACCAGCGCCAGCAAAGCGCCGATATTGAGGGCCACGGCAAAGAGCAGCGCCTGACGCGGCGTATCGCCAAGGGGCTTGCGCCACAGCAGAAGCAGCATGGCGAGCAGCGGCGCCTCCAGCAGGGCGAGGCGGGGCAGTCGTCCCAGCGCCTGCCAGTTGAAGGCGACGAAGAAGATAAGGCCGGTCCCGATGCAGAGGGCGCCGAACCAGAGCAGCAGGCGATCAAACAGCCACTGCCAGCGGGAGCGGGCAGGGGGCAGGTCGGCGAGGGTGAGGGCGGCGGCCAGCTTCTCTGGCGCCAGTCGTCCCTGTTTCACCCATTCGAGTAGCGTCTCTCTTGATACGTTGTGCATGGGGTGCTCCACGAGGTTTGCCCCATTATGACATGGCAGCCCCACTCCCGTGCAGTGGCAGCTTGCGGCTGCGACAACGGCGGTTGCCGGAGTGATGGAGGCGGGAGCCAGAATGCAAAAAGCCCTCCGAAGAGGGCTGTGTAGAACCGGTGACCAGAGTGCCGCTAGACGAAGATAAGGGTGCTGACCCCGAGCCCGACAAACAGCAGGGCACAGGCGATGCGGATCGCCTTGAGTGGCAGCTTGTCCGCCCCCAGTTTGCCGATCAGCACCACAGGGACGTTGGCCAGCATCATGCCGAGGGTGGTACCGGTTACCACCTGAATGAGGGAGTCATATTTGGCGGCCAGCAGCACGGTGGCAATCTGGGTCTTGTCGCCAATCTCGGCAATAAAGAAGAGCACGAAGGTGGCCATGAAGGGGCCGTACTTGTCGAGGGAGCTCTCCTCGTCATCCATTTTGTCCGGCACCAGGATCCAGATCGCCATGGCGATAAAGGCGGCCGCGACCAGATAGGTCATCACCTTGGGGTCGAGCCAGCGACTGATAAACTCGCCAATCCAGGCAGCACCCGCATGGTTGAGCAGGGTCGCGGCCAGCATGCCGGCGATGATGGGCCAGGGTTTGCGAAAACGACAGATGAGCAACAATGCCAGCAGCTGGGTTTTATCGCCGATCTCGGCAATCGCAACGCTGAGGGTTGAAGTTAACAAGGCTTCCATAGATATGACCGGGGGACGGAATTGTTATAAACCAAAGACAAGCCGACGCCATCCGTCCCCGGTATTGGCGCTGGCCCGTCAAAGGTCTTGTCAAATCCACGGATAAACTGGATCACCCTGACCATGGTGAGTTGGCACCAAGTATGTTGATCAGGGTCGCAGGCCGGTGCGGATCCGGTATGCGAGACTACTCCCCCTCGATGGGAGCGGGCATTCTAGGGAAAAACCGCATGGGAGACAAGAGGATCAACCCCCCACCAGCTTGACGATGAAGCCGGCCTTCTCCAGCTCGGCCTTGATCAGCTCCCGTTTGTCCCCCTGGATCTCGATAACACCCTCCTTGAGCCCGCCACCGGTGCCGCACTTTTTCTTGAGCAAGGTGGCGATTGCCTTTTGCTGATCGGTGGGGACGCCGTGAATGGTGATGACCCCGGCGCCCTTGCGCCCCTTGGTCTCGCGGCGCATGCGCACCACGCCGTCGGTGGGGAAGGGGGAGGAGGATTGCGGAGCGTTCTGCTCCTTGATTTGACCGCCATCTGTGCTGTAAACAAGGCGGCTGTTGCTGTCGTGACTCATGAGGTTACTTTACGGGTTAGCTAAGCGGAGTTTGATTTTACTCAAATAAAAGTTGAAGACACAGATTATAATGCCCCAAGTAAAAGCGAATTATTATTGTTTAACTTCAGGAGTCAGTCATGGTACTCACGCAGTTGTCACCGGGACAGAGTGCTCGCATCAAGAATATGAATCAGTTGTCCCGGCCGTTGCGTCGCAAGCTGATGGTGATGGGCTTGTTGCCACAGACTGAAGTCATCTATCTGCGGTCCGCCCCGCTGGGGGACCCGCTCCAGATCCAGTGTCAGGGGATCTGTCTCTCCATGCAAAAGAGTCTGGCCCAGCAAATTGAGGTCGAACCGGTATGAGTTGCTTGTCCACCCGCAAGAGCCCGGTTCAGAAGAAAATAGAGGTAGCGCTGGTATGAATTATTCACTGGTTACGGTCGGCAACCCCAATAGCGGCAAGACCTCCCTGTTCAATGCCCTGACCGGCGCCCGCCAGCAGGTCGGCAACTGGAGCGGGGTTACCGTCGACAAGAAAATGGGCGAATTTTCCGCCGATGGTCACGATTACAAGCTGATGGATTTGCCGGGCATCTATAGCCTTGCCAATCAGGAGGCGAGCCTTGATGAGCAGATCGCCAGCCGCTATGTGCAGGGCCATCAGCCCGACCTGTTGCTCAACGTCATCGACGCCGCCAATCTGGAGCGCTCCCTCTACCTCACGCTGCAACTGCGCGAGCTGGGGCTGCCGATGGTCGTCGTGCTCAACAAGATGGATATCCTCAAAAAACGCCGCGTCACCATCAATGAAGGGTTGCTCAGTCAGGCGCTTGGTTGCCCGGTGGTGGCCCTCTCGGCCCACAATCGCCAGCAGGTTGCAGCCTTCAAGAGCCAGATCCACGGCCTTATCGGCAAGTCCCAGCAGGCACTGATGCTCGATTACGGCACTGATCTTGAGAAAGATCTGGCGGAGCTGGAGACCCTGCTCGCCCCGCACCACCTCACTACCCGTGGCCGCGCCCTGCGTCTGCTGGAGGAGGATGCCGCCATGCAGGAGACCCTGCTGCCCGGTCAGCAGGCTGCCGCGACCAATGTGGTGACCCGCGCCCATCAGGGGCAGGATATCGATCTGCAGCTGGCGGATATCCGCTATGGCCACATCCATCTGTGGGCCAGTCAGGCGTGCCAGCAGAAGGGCAAACTCACCGTGGCCCAGAGCGAGAAGCTCGATCGGGTGCTGCTCAACCGCTGGATCGGCATCCCCTTCTTCCTGTTCGTCATGTACCTGATGTTCATGTTCGCCATCAAGGTGGGCAGCGCCTTTATCGACTTCTTCGACATCATGGGCAACGCCCTGTTTGTGGAAGGCGTGCATCATCTGCTGGGGCTGGTCAACGCGCCCGACTGGCTTGGCGCCATTCTGGCCGATGGCTTCGGGGTCGGTTTGCAGACCGTCGCCACCTTTATCCCGGTGATTGGCTGCCTCTATATGTTCCTCGCGGTGCTGGAGAGCTCCGGCTATCTGGCCCGCGCCGCCTTCGTGGTGGATGCCCTGATGCGCCGTCTCGGCCTGCCGGGCAAGGCGTTCGTCCCCATGCTGATGGGCTTTGGCTGTACCGTGCCCTCGGTGATGGCGACCCGCACCCTCAACTCCGAGCGGGAGCGGTTGATGACCTCGGCCATGGCCCCCTTCATGTCCTGCGGTGCCCGTCTGCCGGTCTACGCCCTGTTTGCGGTGGCCTTCTTCCCCGAGTCTGGCCAGAACCTGGTGTTCGGTCTCTATCTCATCGGCATTCTGGTGGCGGTGCTCACCGGTCTGCTGCTGCGCAGCACCCTGCTGCCGGGCAAGAGCGACTCCATGGTGATGGAGATGCCGGACTACGAGTGGCCGCGTCCGGTCAACGTTGGCATCAAGACCTGGCAGAAGCTCAAATCCTTTGTCTTTGGCGCTGGTAAAACTATCGTGCTGGTGGTCGCCGTGCTGAGCGTGCTCAATTCGCTGGGCACCGATGGCAGCTTCGGCCATCAGGAGCAGGAGAGCTCGGTGCTGAGCAAGATCAGTCAGGCGGTGACCCCTGTGCTGCACCCCATCGGCGTGCGCGATGACAACTGGCAGGCCACGGTCGGCATCGTCACCGGCATCTTCGCCAAAGAGGCGGTAGTCGGTACCCTCAACAGCCTCTACGCCGGTGGTGGCGCAGAGGAAGAGAAGGGCGAGTTCTCCCTTGTCGCCAGCTTCCACGAAGCGGTGGATGCCGTAGCGACCAATCTGGCCGAGATCAACCCGACCGACCCGATGGGCCTTGCGGTTGGCAATCTCGATGACCAGAAGGCGGCTGCCGAGGAGCAGGAGGTGGATGTCTCTACCTACGGCAACATGCAGACCCACTTCGACGGTGCGGCTGGTGCGTTTGCTTACCTCCTGTTCGTGCTGCTCTACATGCCCTGTGCCGCCGCCATGGGTGCCCTGGTGCGCGAAACCGGCCGCCAGTGGGCGCTCTTTACCGCCGCCTGGTGCAACTACATGGCCTTTATGTGCGCCACCGTCTTCTATCAGCTGGCCACCTTCGCCGCTCACCCCGAGCAGAGCCTGTTCTGGGTAGCGAGCTATGGCCTCTCCCTGCTGCTGCTCTGGTGGGCCGGTCGCCGTCACGGTGACATCGTCGCCCGCAAAGTGGTGACATTATGATCCTGCGCGAGCTGGGGGATTACCTCGCCGCGCAGCAGAAGGTGAGCCGGCGCGAGCTGGCTCGCCACTTCCACACCTCGGAAGATGCGGTGGAGGCCATGCTCGGCGTCTGGATGCGCAAGGGGCGGGTCATCAAGCGCGAGAGCCGGGTCTGTGGCGGCAGCTGCTGCGGCAAGAGCGAGGAGGTGATGTTCGAGTGGTGTGCCCCGGGCCAGATTGGCATCAAGGTAAGTTAAACAGCAATCGAATATCATCTGGAAAAACTGAACAATAAAAAACGGCAGACCTTGCATTCAAGCAGGGGCTGCCGTTTTTTGGGGGCACAAACAGGCGGGATCAGGCGCTCTGGCGAGCTTCGCTCAGCAGCGCAAGGGCTGGCTGTTCGTTGCCCGGCATCAGCCGGTAGGCCTTGTGGTGCTTGATGAGGGTGGTTTTCTTGTTGCCCTGACTCAGCAGCAGCCCCTGTTTGCCGGCCGCACTGGCCAGCAGCTGCTCATCACCACGCACATAGAGGGTGAGGGGCTTGATAAGCTCGCCGCCTTCGATATGCCCTGCATATTCGTTGTGGCTTACCACCAGACTGGCCTGACCGCCCGATTGCAGGCGCAGCCTGGCGTTCACTTCGCTCTCGGTCAGTACCAGCCAGTCCGCCTGTTCCAGCTCAGCCAGCATGTTGGCCAGCTTGCTCCCCAGTTGCAGCGGATTTGCCATGGCGCTCTGGTACTGGCTGACGATGCGCTCCAGCAGCCCCTTGAGATCGGCGCCAGCCCCCAGGGTGCGGCCCAGCTGTACCCATCCCTTGAGATCCTCCATCACCAGCCGCGAGAAGCGCTTCTCCTTGAGGGAGTCGGCCATCCAGGTGCAGAGGAAGTGGCTCTCCTGCGCCGGGGTGCGCTTGCCAGCCTTTTGTTCGCCGGTGCGGGCCAGCTCGGCCAGACTCTGGGTGGCCATCTCGAGCAGGGCCTGATTGTAGGTTGATGGGGTCATGGTGCCTCCTCCGGTGGGGCGAGTCGTCATCACAGGGCAAGAGAAAGGCGCCGGTGGCGCCTTCATCTTATCGGTACAGCGAGTGGCTGCTTACTTGGGCTGGCGCGGCTTCTTCGCGGCGGCCAGACGCTTGAGGCGTTGCCCCTGTAGCTTGGCTTCGGCCATCGACTGAGCGGCAGCATTGTCGTCGCGACGGGCACGACCGCCAAAGCGGCGACGCTCTTCGAGCTGCTTGATCAGCATCTCGCGGCTGCTTACCTCGTATCCCGGCACCATGATGCGGCGCAGCTTCTGGCCGATCAGCTTCTCGATCTCGAGCAGGGTGCGCTCCTCCTCACGGCTGACGAAGGAGATGGCCTGACCGCGCTTGCCGGCACGACCGGTACGGCCGATACGATGGACATAATCCTCGGCGAGGAAGGGGAGGTCATAGTTGACCACGTACTCCAGATCCGGGATATCCAGACCGCGGGCGGCCACTTCGGTGGCGACCAGCACCCGAACCTTGCCCTCCATAAAGTCGCGCAGGGCGCGGCGACGGCTGCCCTGAGCCTTGTCACCATGCACCACGGCTGACTTGATGCCGTCGAGGTTGAGCTCTTCGACCAGCTCGTCGCAGCTCTCGCGGGTACTGGCAAAGACCAGCACCTGTTGCCAGTTCTGCTTGCCGATGAGCTCGGAGAGCAGCTCGCGCTTGCGCTTCTGCTCGACCGGATAGACCACCTGGCTGACGGTGTCGGCGGTGGTGTTCTGCTTGTTGACGCTCACCACTTGGGGCTTGTCGAGCATCACGTTGGCGAGCTTCTTCACCCCTTCGGAGAAGGTGGCGGAGAAGAGCAGGTTCTGGCGGCCCTTGTTGGCAGCTTGCAGGATCTGCTGCACATCGGCGCTAAAGCCCATGTCGAGCATGCGATCCGCTTCATCCAGCACCAGACACTCCACGGTGGATAGGCTGAGGTTGCAGGCGGTGAGGTGTTCGACCAGACGGCCCGGAGTGGCCACGATGATGTGAGCGCCCGCTTTGAGCTTCTTGGCCTGCACATCCTGCTTGCCGCCACCCACCAGAGTGATGACGCCAAGATCCAGATAGCGGGCAAACGCCTTGATGTTGTCGGCAATCTGGGCCGCCAACTCGCGGGTCGGGGTGAGGATCAGCACCCGGGTGCTGGAGGGCGCGGCTGCGGCAGGGGTATCGACCAGACGCTGCAGGATGGGCAGGGCGAATGCGGCGGTTTTGCCGGTGCCGGTCTGGGCGCTGGCCAGCACGTCGCGGCCACGGCGAATGGCCGGGATCGCCTGCTGCTGCACAGGGGTCATCTCCTGATAACCGCACTCCGAGACGGCGCGCAAAATCTCGGGGGCAAAATCGAATGCTTCAAATCTCATATCGGTTTCCTGTGATCCAGCTGGATTGTGTTCGGCTTGACAAGCCGGCATGGGCGAACGGTCGCGGATTGCCACTGGTGGCCGACCCTGATACAGCATCAGCGCAGCCTGAAAATGGCGGGCGCGAAGTGTAACAGATAGGCGCAGCAAATTCTGCCTCAATTGGCCAGAGTTTTTTATCGGTTTTTTTAACCGGCGCAAGGTTTTGGTCGCCGCCATTTGACTCCAAAAATGCCAGCCGTAAGGATAGTGGCTATTGATAGTCATGAAAGGAGAGGGTGATGACCGGATGCGAGAGCGGTTTGCCACAGCAGGCGGCGAGGGCTAATACCCCCCTTGAGCGTCTGAAGCAGGCGCTGGAGCAGTTTGGCGAGCAGCACGACCTGGCGCAGACGGATCGCGCCGACAAGATGCTCAACATTACCTGCGATACCGGCGAGCTGCTGGCGGTTCTGGTACAGACCCGCGGGGCGCAGGCGGTGCTGGAGGTCGGCACCTCCAACGGTTACTCCACCCTCTGGCTGGCCGAGGCGGTGGCCCGGCTCGATGGTCATGTCACGACCATCGAACGGGATGAAGCCAAGCGGGCGCTGGCGCAGGCCAATTTCGAGCAAGCCGGTCTTGCTGGGCGGATCACCCAGCTGGCCGGGGAGGCGGGAGCGCTGTTGCCCACCCTGCCATCGGCGGGCTTCCCGCTCATCTTTCTTGATTCCGATCGCCGGCAATACCGGGCGTGGTGGCCGCAGTTACAGCGTCTCTTGCCTCCGCGCGGCTTGCTGGTGGTCGATAATGCCATCTCTCATCGGGAGGAGCTGGCTGAATGGATGGCTGAAGTGGCGCAGGATCCCCGTTTTGTCACCTCGCTGGTGCCGGTGGGCAAGGGGGAGTGGCTGGTGGTGAGAGTGTGAGCAACCTGAACATGAAGAGGGAGGTGGCAGTGATGAAACCGGTGGCAGTGGTGGAAGCCTACTGGCAGGCGATGCAGAGCAATGATTTTGCCAAGGCGGCGCGATGGCTGGGAGATGAGTTTGTCTGTGACTGGCCGCAATCGGGGGAGAGGATCCTCGGGCGCTGCAACTTTGTCGAGATCAATCGCCGTTATCCGGCCGCCGGGCCGTGGAGTTTCACCATAGTCCGCCTGCTGGCACAAGGAGACGAGGTGGTGAGCGAAGTGCAGATCACCGATGGGGTCGTGCATGCCCGGGCCATCACCTTTCATCGGGTCGAGGGCGATCGCATTGTGCAGCAGACCGAATATTGGCCGGAACAGTATGAGGCCCCCGCCTGGCGCCGTCCCTGGGTGAGCAAGCTAACCCGCACGCCAGAACTCGTCTAAAAAGAGCGCCGCCGGTCACTCTGATGGCTGGCGGTGTTTGCCATGTTCAAGCCATCCCACCCTCGTTATCCATTATTTCGCTAAATATCACCATATTTCATGGTTTGGCCATGGGATATGGCGCGATATGTTTTTCCCAAGCCAGCTCGATATTTGCAAGGCATACATCTGAGTTTTTAGATATTTGCATCATCCATGCAAGAGACGGTTTCATTAATACGGTTGTCGTTGGCGACTCATGGGAAATATAACGAGGTAAATAATATGAACAAGTGGCACACTCTCTTTTTACTGGTATCCCTTCCGTTGACCCTGGTGACTTCTGCCGAGGCACAATCCTCCCTTGCGGCGATTCAGCATAGTGGCGTGATAAAGATTGGTACCGAAGGGGCTTATCCTCCTTTCACCTATCACGACAAGAGCGGCAAGCTGGTCGGCTTTGATGTGGAGATTGGCGAGCTGATTGCAAGCGGCCTCGGTGTGAAACCGGAGTTTGTCGAGGGCAAGTGGGATGGCCTCATCGCCGGGGTGGATGCCAAGCGCTACGATCTGGTGCTCAACGAGGTGGCCATCACCCCGGAGCGGCAGAAAAAGTATGATTTTTCAGATCCCTATATCACCTCCAAGGCGGTGGTGGTGGTGCACAGCGACAACCACAGCATCAACAGCTTTGCCGATCTGAAGGGCAAGAAATCATCCCAGTCCCTGACCAGCAACTTTGCCCAGCTGGCCAAAAAGTCGGGGGCCGAGGTGGTCGCCACCGAGGGCTTCAACCAGTCGCTGGCGCTGGTGCTGACCGGGCGGGTGGATGCCACCATCAACGACAGTCTCTCGTTCCTCGACTTCAAGAAACAGAAACCGGATGCCAAATTGAGGGTGGCGGCGACCGAGGCGAAGGGGGATCAATCGGCGGTGCTGCTCGCCAAGGGGCAGCCGGAATTGCTGGCCGCCATCAATCAGGCGCTGCGCACTGCCAAACAGGATGGCAACTATCAGAAAATATCTCATAAATATTTTGGTACTGATGTCTCGCAATAATATTGCCGGAAAATAATAACTAGCGAGGAAATTAACGTGCCAGCCTGGTTGCAGTTAATGATCGACTCTTTTTGGCCCCTGCTTAGCGCGGGGCTTATTTTTACCGTGCCACTGACCCTGATCACTTTTGTCTTGGGAATATTGCTCGGCTTGCTGGTGGCGCTGGCCAGATTATATGGCCCGACACCATTGGTGGCACTGGTTCGTTTTTATGTCTGGCTTATTCGCGGTACGCCGCTGCTGGTGCAGCTATTTCTGATTTTCTATGGCTTGCCGAGTGTCGGTATTGTGCTGGATGCCTTCACCGCCGCAGTGATCGGCTTCACCCTCAACATCGGCGCCTACAGCTCTGAGATCATCCGCGCCACTCTGGCGGCAATCCCGAAAGGGCAGTGGGAGGCGGCCTATTCGATTGGCATGAACTGGCCCCAGGTAATGTGGCGGGTGATCCTGCCGCAGGCGGCGCGTATCGCGGTGCCACCGCTCTCCAACACCTTTATTTCACTGGTCAAGGATACCTCGCTGGCGGCGGCAGTGACCGTGCCCGAGCTGTTTCAGGCGGCCCAGCGGCTCGCCTCTGTCACCTATGAGCCGCTCATTCTCTACAGCGAGACAGCCCTCATCTATCTGATGTTCAGCTCGGTGCTCTCCACCTTGCAAGACCGGCTGGAGCGCAAGTTGACCCACAAAGAGACCCGGGAGGTCGCCCTATGATCCGGTTGCGTGGTATCGAGAAGCAGTTTGGCGGGCAGCAGGTGCTCAAGGGAATTGATCTGGCCATGGTGGCGGGCAGTGTGACCGCCCTGATTGGCCCCTCCGGCAGTGGCAAGAGCACCCTGTTGCGCTGTGTCAATGTGCTGGAGCGGCCAGATGCGGGGCACCTGGTGCTGGGGGGGAGCGAACTCGATTTTTCTCACCATCTGCCTCGCCAGAGCGTGCAGGCATTGCGCCAGCAGACCGGCATGGTGTTCCAGAATTTCCAGCTGTTCCCGCACATGACGGTGCTGGAAAACGTCATTGAGGGATTGGTGACCGTGTTGAAGTGGCCAAGAGCGAAAGCGGAGGTGCGCGGCTTGCAACTGCTCGACAAGGTGGGGCTCAGGCACAAGGCCGAGGCGGTGCCTGCCACCCTCTCCGGTGGCCAGCAGCAGCGGGTTGCCATTGCGAGGGCGCTGGCGCCATCGCCCAAGGTACTGCTCTGTGATGAACCCACCTCGGCGCTGGATCCCGAGCTTGCCCAGGAGGTGGTGACCGTGCTGCGCCAGCTGGCCCGGGAGGGAACCACCATGCTGATTGCTACCCACGATCTGCGGCTGGCCGCCCAGATAGCGCAGCAGGTGATCTTTCTGGAGGCGGGTGAGGTGGTGGAAGCAGGCAGCGCACGCCAGATGTTCACCACCCCCAAGCGGGCGCGTACCTTCGAGTACATCTCCACCCTCACCGAGCGGTTGCCGGAGAGCTGGAGCATCTAGCCGCACCCCGGACGAGGTGGGGGGAGTGATAGGTGGCAAGCTGCCAGCGAGAACTCCGAGCCTTGAATCCCGAGCCTCAAAAGAAGAGCCCCGCACTGGCGGGGCTCTGTTTTGCGTTGACTGAGAAAGTGCAGGTTAGACCGCCAGATAGTCCATGATCCCTTCGGCTGCCTTGCGCCCTTCGTAGATGGCGGTGACCACCAGATCGGAGCCGCGTACCGCATCGCCACCGGCAAACACCTTGGGATTGCTGGTCTGGAAGGCATACTCCGCCTGCTCGCGGGCCTTGATGCGATCCCGATTGTCGAGCTCGATGCCGAACTCCGCCATCCAGGGTTGGGGGTTGGGTTGGAAGCCAAACGCCATCACCACCGCATCGGCGGCCAGCACCTGCTCGGAGCCCTCGATGACCACCGGATTGCGGCGGCCATTGGCATCGGGTTCACCCAGCTCGGTGCTCACTACTTTGATGCCGACGGTGCGACCGCTGGCATCCAGCTCGACCGCTACCGGTTGCAGGTTGAACATGAACTCAACCCCCTCCTCGCGGGCGTTTTTCACCTCCCGCTTGGAGCCCGGCATGTTCTCCTCGTCGCGGCGATAGGCGCAGATCACCTTGGCGGCTCCCTGACGGATGGCGGTACGCACGCAGTCCATGGCGGTATCGCCACCGCCCAGCACCACCACCTGCTTGCCGGCGAAGTCGATATAGTCGGCTTGCGCCTTCTCAAAGCCCAGCAAGCGGTTGGCGTTGGCGATGAGGTAGGGCAGGGCGTCATAGACGCCCGGCGCCTCTTCGTTGGCAAAGCCGCCCTTCATGTACTTGTAGGTGCCGACCCCGAGGAAGACCGCATCGAACTCGCCGAGCAGGTCGGCAAAGGTGATGTCCTTGCCCACTTCGGTCTCGAGACGAAACTCCACGCCCATCCCCTGGAAGATCTCGCGGCGACGCTGCATCACCTCTTTTTCCAGCTTGAAGGAGGGGATACCGAAGGTGAGCAGGCCACCGATCTCCGGATACTGGTCAAACACCACCGGGGTGACGCCATTGCGTGTCAGCACGTCGGCACAGGCGAGACCAGCCGGGCCGGCACCGATGACGGCGACCCGCTTGCCGGTCTTGACCACGTTCGAGAGGTCGGGCTTCCAGCCCATCTCGAACGCCTTGTCGGTGATGTACTTTTCGATATTGCCGATGGTCACCGCACCGAAGCGATCGTTGAGGGTGCAGGAGCCCTCGCAGAGGCGATCCTGCGGGCAGACCCGACCGCACACTTCCGGCAGGCTGTTGGTCTGGTGGGAGAGCTCCACCGCCTCAAGAATGCGCCCCTCTTTGGCCAGTTTCAGCCAGTTGGGGATGTAGTTGTGGACCGGACACTTCCACTCGCAGTAGGGGTTGCCGCACTCGAGGCAGCGATCCGCCTGCATCTGTACCTGCGGCTGATTGAAGGACTCGTAGATCTCCACAAACTGGATTTTGCGGATCTTGAGCGGCTTCTTGGGCGGGTCGACCCGCTGGACATCGATAAACTGAAATACGTTCTGGCTCATAGGGTTCCCTCCTTATTGCGCCTGGATTCTGAGTTCTGCACTGGAACGGCTGGTGTGACCCAGCAGCGATTTCACGTCGCTGGACTTGGGTTTGATCAGCCTGAACTTGGGCACATAAGAGTCGAAGTTGGCCAGGATCTCCTCGGCGCGCGAGCTGCCGGTCTCATTGAGGTGCGCCGTGATGATGCCGCGCAGGTGCTCCTGATGGATGGCGAGATCTGCCACGTCCAGCAGTTCCACCAGCTCGGGGTTGGTGCGCTTGGTGAAGTTACCGCACTCGTCGAGCACGTAGGCAAAGCCGCCGGTCATGCCCGCCGCGAAGTTGACGCCGGTCTGACCGAGCACGGTGACGATGCCGCCGGTCATGTATTCACAACCGTTGTCGCCAATCCCCTCGACCACCGCCAGGGCGCCGGAGTTGCGCACTGCGAAACGCTCGCCGGCAGTGCCCGCGGCGTAGAGCTTGCCGCCGGTGGCGCCGTAGAGGCAGGTGTTGCCGATGATGGCGGCTTCATGGGATTTGAACGCCACGCCGACATGGGGCTTGATCACCAGCTTGCCGCCGGTCATCCCCTTGCCCACGTAGTCGTTGGCATCACCGGTGAGGATCATCTCAAGGCCACCTGCATTCCAGACGCCGAAGCTCTGGCCAGCGGTGCCGTTGAAGTGCACCTTGACCGGATCCGCCGCCATACCTTGGTTGCCGTGCCGCTTGACGATTTCGCCGGAGAGGCGCGCACCCACCGAGCGGTCGGTGTTGCGAATGTCGTAGCGGAACTCGCCACCGCTTGAGGTTTCCACCGCTTCCAGCAGATCTTCCACCATCTTGAGGTTGAGCGGCCCCTTGTCGAAGGTGGGGTTGTGTTGCTGGCTGAACAGGCTGGAGCCTGCCGGAGCAACCGGACGGGCCAGAATGCCGGAGAGATCCAGCTTGGCCTGACGGGCGGTGAGGCCGGGCAGGGCTTCCAGCAGATCGGTGCGGCCAATCAGGTCGGTCAGCTGGGTGACACCGAGCTGGGCCATCAGCTCGCGGGTCTCCTCGGCGATGAACTTGAAGTAGTTCATCACCATCTCCGGCAGGCCGGTGAAGTGCTCGCGACGCAGCTTCTCATCCTGAGTGGCAACGCCGGTGGCGCAGTTGTTCAGGTGGCAGATCCGCAGGTATTTGCAACCGAGCGCCACCATGGGGCCGGTGCCAAAACCGAAGCTCTCGGCGCCGAGGATGGCCGCCTTGATGATGTCGAGACCGGTCTTGAGGCCGCCATCCACCTGCAGCCGCACCTTGTGGCGCAGGCCGTTGGCGACCAGCGCCTGCTGGGTTTCAGCCAGACCCAGCTCCCACGGGGAGCCGGCATATTTGACCGAGGTGAGGGGGCTCGCGCCAGTGCCGCCGTCATAACCGGAGATGGTGATGAAGTCGGCATAGGCCTTGGCCACGCCGCAGGCGATGGTGCCAACGCCGGGTTCGGAGACCAGTTTCACCGACACCAGACAGCTTGGGTTGATCTGCTTGATGTCGAAGATGAGCTGGGCCAGATCCTCGATGGAGTAGATGTCGTGGTGCGGCGGCGGTGAGATCAGGGTCACGCCGGGCACGGAATAGCGCAGCTGGGCGATCTGGGCAGTCACCTTGTCACCGGGCAGCTGGCCCCCTTCGCCGGGCTTGGCCCCCTGAGCCACCTTGATCTGCACTACATCGGCGTTCATCAGGTAGTGGGGGGTGACGCCAAAGCGGCCGGAAGCCACCTGCTTGATGCGGGAGTTCTTCTCGGTACCGAAGCGCTTGGGATCTTCGCCACCTTCGCCGGAGTTGCTCTGACCGCCGAGGCGGTTCATGGCAACAGCCAGTGCCTCGTGGGCCTCAGGGCCGAGGGCGCCGATGGACATGGCGGCGGAGTCGAAGCGGGGGAACAGCTTGTCGGCCGGCTCAACCTGATCCAGTGCGACCGGATTGTCGACCTTCTTCAGGGCCAACAGGTCACGCAAGGTGGAGACAGGGCGTTCGTTGACCAGACGGGCGTACTCCTTGTAATCGGCATAGTTGCCGGAGCGCACCGCGGTTTGCAGGGTCTGCACCACATCCGGGTTGTAGGTGTGGTACTCACCGCCGTGAACGAACTTGAGCAGGCCGCCGTGGGCAAGAGGCTTGCGGGCCAGCCAGGCCTGACGGGCCAGCTTGAGCTGATCCTGCTGGATGTCGGCAAAGTCGGCGCCCTGAATACGGCTCGATACGCCACGGAAACAGGTCTCGACCACGGCTTTGGCCAGACCCACCGCTTCAAACAGCTGGGAGCAGCGGTAGCTGGCGACCGTGCTGATGCCCATCTTGGACATCACCTTGTAGAGCCCCTTGTTGATGCCGTTGCGGTAGTTGACCATCGCCTGGCGCAGGGGCATGGCGAGCACACCCTCTTCAACCTGTTTGGCGAGGGTTTCGTAGGCCAGATAGGGGTAGATGGCTGTTGCGCCAAAGCCGAGCAGCACCGAGAAGTGGTGCGGATCGCGCACGCTCGCGGTCTCCACCAGAATGTTGGCGTCACAGCGCAGGTTGTTGTCCACCAGAGTACGCTGCACCGCACCCACCGCCATGGCGGCCGGGATGGGCAGGGTATCGATGCTGATGTCGCGATCCGACAACACCAGCAGCACGGTACCGCTCCTGGCGGCAGCCTTGGCCTCCTCGCAGATGCGCAGGATGGCGGCCTCCAGCCCCTCTTCGGGCTTGAAGTTGAGGCTGATCACCTTGTGCCGGTAGTACTCCCCCTCCAGTGCCAGCAGTTGGTGGAAGTCGGAGTAGAGCAGGATCGGTGACTGGAACAGCACCCGGTGGGCGTGGCCGAAGGTCTCGTTGAAGACGTTCTGCTCGCGACCGATACAGGTGGCGAGCGACATGACGTGGTTTTCCCGCAGCGGATCGATGGGCGGGTTGGTCACCTGCGCAAACATCTGGCGGAAGTAGTCATAAAGGGTGCGAGCGCTGGAAGAGAGTACCGCCATCGGGGTGTCATCCCCCATGGAGCCCACCGCTTCCTGACCGTTTTCACCGAGAACCCGGATGATCTGGTCCAGCTCCTCGAAGGAGTAGCCAAACAGCTTCTGATAGGTTTTCAGCTGCTCATCGGAGAACTCGCGGCTACCGGTCTGGCTGTCGTCCATCTGCTCGAAGGGGACCAGCCGGCGGCAATGTTTGTCCATCCACTGTTTGTAGGTGTGGCGGCTCTTGAGATCGTCATCGATCTCGAAGCTGGTCCACACCTTGCCGTTGCTGGTGTCGACCACGAACAGCTCGCCCGGGCCGACCCGGCCCTTCTCCAGCACTTCGTCCGGGGTGTAGTCCCAGGTGCCAACTTCGGAGGCCAAGGTTATGAACTTGTCCTTGGTGATGACGTAGCGGGCCGGACGCAGGCCGTTTCTGTCAAGGGCGCAGGTAGCGTAGCGGCCATCGGTCATGACGATACCGGCCGGGCCATCCCACGGCTCCATGTGCATGGAGTTGAAGTCGTAGAAGGCGCGCAGGTCGTCATCCATGTTCGGATGTTTTTGCCATGCAGGCGGGATCAACAGACGCATGGCGCGGAACAGGTCCATGCCACCGGCGAGGAAGAGATCCAGCATGTTGTCGAGGCTGGAGGAGTCCGACCCCGTGGTGTTGACGAAGGGGGCCGCTTCCTGCAGATCGGGAATGAGCGGGGTGGCAAACTTGTAGCTGCGCGCTTTGGCCCACTGGCGGTTGCCGGCGATGGTGTTGATCTCGCCGTTGTGGGCCAGATAGCGGAACGGCTGGGCCAGCGGCCAGCGCGGGCTGGTGTTGGTGGAGAAGCGCTGGTGGAAGACGCAGATGGCTGCCTGCATACGGATGTCGGCGAGATCCAGATAGAAGCGCGGCAAGTCCACCGGCATGCACAGCCCTTTATAGACGGTGACCAGGTTGGAGAGGCTGACCACATAGAAGTAGTCGTCGTTGACGCGCTTTTCGATGCGGCGACGCACGATATAGAGGCGGCGCTCGAGATCCTTGTCGACCCAGCCGGGCGGGGCGTTGACAAAGACCTGTTCAATACTGGGCAGGGAGGCTTTGGCGATAGTACCGAGTACGTTGGTATCGACAGGCACCTTGCGCCAGCCGACCAGACTCAGGGTCTCTTTTTCCAGCTCCTCGTCGATGATGTCGCGAGTTGCCTGGGCCAATACGGGGTCAGGGTTGAGAAACAGCATACCGACCGCATAGTTGCGGCCCAGGTGCCATCCCTTCTCCTCGGCGACAGCTCTGAAGAAGCTGTCCGGTTTTTGCAGCAACAGACCGCAGCCGTCGCCGGTCTTGCCATCGGCGGAGATCCCGCCGCGGTGCTGCATGCGAGCCAATGCTGACATCGCGAGACGGACAAGCTTGTGGCTGGCTTCCCCTTCCATGTGGGCCAACAGGCCGAAGCCACAGTTATCCCTCTCCAGCTTTGGATCATATAGTGACATTGCATATCTCCCTTGCTCGGCCTTGCATCGCACAGTCATCGTCTGACTGCATAAATTGCGACTGGCTCTTGTGGTTCCGTCTGCCTGACGTGGCGAATCTCCAAACTAATGGGATTTTTCAGCAAGGTCAATTGGACTTCCGGGCTCTTTGCAATGTTACATTCACATAACAAAATATGGATTTGCGGCGATGAATTACGCCTTGCTTTGTTTTTATTCTGATTAAAATATCTTTTTTGGATTAATAGTCTGCATATGCTCGTTTTGGTGGTTTACTCCATGGGTATCGAGAACTGTAGTAATTTTACCAAATCATGGATGCCAAGGACGAAGGTGATCACATTTCACAATCCTGTCTCTTGCATTTGCCCGCAAGCCGTACTCTTAAATTTTTTCATTGTTCAACAATAGTTTATATCCCATTGCGGATATGGTTGCTGGCTCTGCCCTGTGGCAGGCAAGGTCTCAAAAGCATCAATAATCGGCCGGTTTCATATATTTATCCGTAAAATTGTGAATATTTATATGATTTCTGACCCTTTCTTCCCTTGATCCAGCTCAGCGCCGTATTTGCGCAAGCTCGTACAATGACGCTCCTTTAGCGGAGGTGTCATGCAGTTACACGAACTCGTCAATACATTCGGTCAGGATCTCAAGCAGCGTCATGGCCAGAAGATCCACAAGCTCTCCATTCACGGCGCCTTCACCTGCCCAAACCGGGACGGTACCCTGGGGCGCGGCGGCTGCACCTTCTGCAATGTCTCTTCCTTCGCCGACGAATCGGCCCAGCAGCTTTCGGTGGTGCAGCAACTGCTGGCCCGTCGGGACGAGGTGACCCGTGCCAAGCGTTATCTTGCCTACTTTCAGGCCTATACCAGCACCTATGCTGAGGTTGAGTATCTGCAGCGGATGTATGAAGAGGCGCTGTCGGTGAGCGATATGGTGGGACTTTGTGTCGGCACTCGTCCTGATTGTGTACCGGATGCTGTATTGGATCTGCTGGCGGGCTATCAGGCCCGGGGTTACGAGGTGTGGCTGGAGCTCGGGCTGCAAAGCGCCAACGACAAGACTTTGCAACGGATCAACCGGGGTCACGGTTATGCCGCTTATGTGGATGCGGTGACGCGGGCCCATCAGCGCGGTATCAAGGTGTGTGCCCATCTGATCGTCGGTCTGCCGGGCGAAGTGCCGATGGATAGCCTCGATACCCTGCATCGCATCGTGGAAACCGGCGTGGAGGGGATCAAGCTCCATCCGCTTCATGTGGTCGAGGGCAGTACCCTTGGCAAGGCGTGGCAGGCGGGGCGCCTTGAGGTATTGACGCTGGAGCAGTATGTGGAAGCCGCTGTCGCCATGATCCAGCACACGCCACCCGAGGTGGTATATCACCGCATTTCGGCCTCAGCTCGTCGTCCGACTCTGCTGGCTCCGGTCTGGTGTGAAAATCGCTGGACGGCCATGAGCGAGATCGCCAAGGCCCTCGCAAGTCAGGGGCCACAAGGGTACGCACTGGGAAGACCCTTTATGCTTTCTGAGCTGTAGTTGAGCGGAGAGTTACTATTTTCCCATAAAACATAGGCTTATATAAAAAGCTTCATAGATTTAGCTATAGTCTTGGTGCGTACGGATTGATATAGTGATGCACCATAATAGATATCGCTATCAATTACGTTCAGCCACATTTAATGATGAGCTAAACGTCAGCAGAGTATTTCACTCGCTCTTTTATCGATAATGAGCCATGCCGCTGTTTAGAACGAACCGGGTTAACGACCCCGGATGCGCCGTTCCCCTCCGCGGTATTGCCAGTGGCGGCAGTTGTTCTTGATCTGGATTGGCAAGAACAGGTTCTGGTGGCAGCGGGGTTATCTCGACCTCATTCATGCAGTGACAGGATGCTATGCAAGCAGAAACAAGTCGTATTGATGAGTTATTGGAGTGTCTGGTCTTTCTGACCCGCTTTTACGGCGTGCCCAACAGTCAGGATGCCCTGACGACCGGTTTACCCTTGGTATCGGGGCGTCTGACCACGTCGCTTTTTGGTCGTGCTGCCGAGCGTGGAGGACTTTCTGCCCGTGAAGTCATTCAGCCGCTTGATGAGATCTCCCCACTGCTGCTGCCCTGCGTGCTGCAGATGCGCAATGGCGGCGCCTGCATTTTGCTGGAATGGAATGAAGATCGAAGCCAGGGAAAAGTGATTTTTCCGCAGGCCGGGGATGCAACCCAGTGGGTTGCGGTCGCCCAGCTGGGGGACGAATATATCGGGCGCCTCTTCTATGTGAAGAAACAGTTCAAGTTTGATGAACGCTCGCCCAAGGTGCTGGAAACCCGTGACGGTCACTGGTTCTGGAGTACATTGTTTGAATCCCGCGGAATTTATCGTGATGTATTGATCGCGTCCATTCTGATCAACCTGTTCGCAATAGCCAGCCCGCTATTTACCATGAACGTCTATGACAAGATTGTGCCCAATCTGGCGTTTGACTCACTCTGGGTGCTGGCTGTGGGTGCCATGGTTGTTTTTACCTTCGACTATGTGATGCGGCAGCTGCGCAGTTACTTCATCGATATTGCCGGCAAAAAGTCGGATGTACTGCTCTCTGCGAAGATTTTTGCCAAGGTGATGGGCATGCGGATGGAGTCTCGTCCTGCCTCAACCGGTGCTTTTGCCAAACATTTGCAGGAGTTTGAGTCGGTACGGGAATTTTTTACCTCAGCAACGGTATCTACGCTGATTGATCTCCCCTTCGCCATCTTCTTCCTCTTTATTATCTGGATCTTTGCCGGTGCCATGGTGGTGGTGCCCATTGTTGCCATGCTGATTTTGATCGCTTACAGCTTCTATATTCAGGAGCCGCTCAAGAAGTCGATTGAAGAGGGATCTCGGCTGGCTTCCCAGAAAAACGCCAACCTGATCGAAAGTATTTCGGGCCTTGAGACTGTGAAGATTTTTGGTGCCGAAAGCATGTTCCAGCATCGCTGGGAGCAGGCGGTATCCCATATCTCTACCTGGGGCGTACAGACCCGCCGCATCACCAACTCCATGTCGTCACTGGCGAGCTACATCCAGCAGGTGGTGACGGTCGGGTTGGTGATTGTCGGGGTTTACCAGATCTCCGAGGGCAATGTGACCATGGGGGGGATGATCGCGGCCGTGATGCTATCCAGCCGGGCTATCGCGCCAATGGTGCAGCTATCTGTGCTCTCGACCCGCTATAACCAGGCCAAGTCTGCGCTGGATATTCTGGAAAAGATCATGGTAACGCCGGGTGAGCAGGAGGAGGGGAAACAATATATCCATCATCCGGTTATCTCCGGCCGGATTGAGTTCGAGAATGTTTCCTTCAAATATCCAGGAATGGAGACCAGCACCCTGCACAATATCAATTTGCGCATCCAGCCGGGTGAGAAGGTGGCAATTATCGGCCGGATCGGTGCGGGTAAAACTACCCTCGAGAAGCTCTTGATGGGCCTCTATCGTCCGACTGATGGCTCGGTCAGAATCGATGGTTTTGAACTCGATCAGCTGCCCCCCTCGGTTATCCGCCGCAACATTGGCTGTGTGCCGCAGGATGTCGTGCTCTTTTTTGGCTCGGTGCGTGACAACATCATGCTGGGTAATCCGCTGGTGGACGATGTGCGGGTATTGCGCGCAGCCAAACGGGCCGGTGTGACCAACTTTACCAACCGGGATCCCAACGGTCTGGATCGGCAGATCGGTGAAGGTGGGCGCCAACTTTCGGGTGGCCAGCGTCAGGCCATCCTGTTGGCCCGAGCTCTGCTTAATGACCCGCCCATTCTGGTGATGGATGAACCGACCTCCAATATGGACAACCAGTCTGAAATGCTGGTGAAACAGGAGTTGGCCAGACTGGGCCCGGAAACGACCTTGATTCTCATCACCCACAAAACCTCCATGCTGGATGTCGCATCCCGAGTGATAGTGATCGAGCAGGGGCAAATCGTGGCTGATGGCCCGAAAGAGGCGGTGTTGCAACAGCTCAAAGAGGGCAAGGTACGGCTGCAGGAGGTATCCCATGGCTAAGCGGTTGTTAGGCTGGTTCAAGGGATTAAAAAAGCGCTCTTCCGATGACGTGTTGCCAGCCCCCGAGCATCTTGCCTTTGTCGATGATGGTGCCGCAGCCGTTTTGCTGACGACACCGACCCGGGCGCGCATTCTGCTTTGGTGCTGCTTCTTCTTCTTTATGAGCGCGATTGTGTGGGCCGCCTGGGCGCAGCTGGATGAAGTGACTGTTGGGCAGGGCAAAGTCATCCCTTCTCGCCAGTTGCAGGTGATCCAGAACCTGGAAGGGGGGATCGTCAAAGAGATCTTCGTCAAAGAAGGCGACATCGTCGAAAAAGGCCAACCACTGCTACGTATTGATGACACCCGTTTTCGTTCCGATTTTCGCGAGCGTGAGCAGGAGCTGGTGACTCTTAAAGGGGACATTGCGCGGCTACATGCAGAAATGGCTAGCGTCGAGGTGAAAAACGAGCCGAATCTGGGATGGCGTGAACAGGTTGTGGTGGGCGAAGCGCCCATTGAGTTTCCGGATGGCTATGAAACTGTCTTTGCCGAATATGCCAACCGTGAACGTTCAGTCCAGAAGGATCGTCTCAATAACCTGAAGAACCAGCTCTATATTCTAGGCCAGCAGATTGAGCAGAATGAGCAGGAGTTGATTGAGCTCAACGCCAAGATCCGCACCGTCAACCGGAGTGTGGAGCTGGCCAAGCAAGAGCTCAACATCAGTCGTCCGTTAGCAAAAGAGGGGATTGTGCCGCAAGTGGAGCTGATCAAGCTGGAGCGGCAGGTCAACGAAATGCAGGGGGAGCTTGAGAGCAACCATCTGCTGATCCCCAAGTTGAATGCGGTATTGCGTGAGACCATCTCCAAGCGCAACGACATTGCACTTAAGTTCAGGGCTGATTCGCAGACCGAGTTGAATGAAAAACAAGGCAGACTGGGGCAGTTGTCGGAAGGGCAGGTCGGATTGCGAGATCGGGTTGATCGCACCAGCGTGATTGCTCCGCTTAAAGGGACGATCAAAAAACTCAAGGTCAATACTCTGGGTGGTGTTGTCCAGCCCGGTATGGATTTGATGGAGATCGTTCCGCTGGAAGATACCCTGCTGGTGGAAGCCAAAGTATCTCCGAAAGATATAGCGTTCTTGCGGCCAGGGCTTGATGCTGTAGTCAAGATCACCGCCTACGACTTCACCATCTATGGAGGCTTGCATGGTAAGGTTGAACAGATAAGTGCGGACTCGATCCAGGATGAAGAGGGTAACTCCTTCTATCTGGTTCGGGTGCGTACCGAGAAAAGTTACTTGGGCGATGAGCTTAACGCACTTCCCATCATCCCCGGTATGTTAGCCAGTGCAGATATAATTACTGGTAAAAAAAGTGTCCTAGACTATTTGCTTAAGCCGATATTACGGGCAAAACAGTCGGCACTGAGAGAACGATAAGCCAACAATCTAAAAACAAGACATGACTGGAGATAACATGAAAAAAACGATTGTTGCCATGCTGGTCAGTGGCGTAACTATGTTGCCAGCATTGGTGCAGGCCCAGACTCTGGAAGAGTCGGTGGGGCAGGCACTTGCGACTCATCCCAAGATCAAAGAGGCGTTTGATCTTTATCAGGCTCGTCTTTATCAGCATGATGGCGCCAAAGGGGGTTACTATCCCACCATCGATTTACGCGGTGGTGTTGGCTACGAAAAGGTTGATAGCCCGACAACTCGTGGAGCTGGTTCCAACTCGACAACGATTGATGACTCCATGACTCGTAAAGAGGCTGGGATCAGTCTGCGTCAGATGTTGTTTGATGGTTTCAATGTCAGTAGCAATGTCTCCAGAACCGAGGCAGAGGCCAATGCACAGCGCCTTGCCATGATCTCGGAGGCAGAGAATACAGCACTACGGGTGGCTGAGGTTTATCTCAATATGCTGCGCCAGCAGGAGATCCTGGAACTCTCCAAGCAAAACCTCGAGACCCACGAGCAGATCCGAAGCGATATTCGCAAGCGTACTGACTCTGGCCTTGGTTCTACTGCTGACCAGACCCAGATCGATGGACGTGTGGCTCGGGCCTATTCCAACCAGGCTGCGGCAGAAAACAACTATCGTGATGCGGAAAGTGAATTTATCCGTGTCGTCAATGAGGTGCCAAAAGATCTGGTTCAACCGACACCGAATACAGAGTTGCTTCCGCCGTCACTCGAGAGTGCTTTGAAGACAGCTACCGAGGTTCACCCTACTCTGCTCTCCTCTTTGCAAGATATTGAAGCCGCCAAGTACCAGCATGAAGGTGCCAAGTCCGGTTTCTATCCTGATGTGACTTTTGAGGTAGATCAGAACTGGAACGAAGATATTAACGGGGTGAAAGGCCGTAACGACGATCTGACAGCTATGGTGCGGATGCGTTACAACCTGTTCCGTGGGGGCTCCGATGTGGCACAAAGCAATGCTACATCCGCGCTGTACTCTCAGGCAAAAGACATTCATATGAATGCTTTCCGTCAAGTTGAAGAGGGAACTCGTCTTGCGTGGAACGCCAAAGAGTCACTGGCCAAACAGAAAACCTTCTTGAAAGAGCACGTAGATGCAAGCTACGACACTGTTCAGGCATACAAGAAGCAATTTGGTTTGGGACAGCGAACCTTGCTGGACGTATTGAACACCGAGAACGAACTGTTTGAAGCGCGCCGCAGCTATATCACAGCAGAGTACGACTCATTGCTGGCCGACTATCGCATTTTGAATGCGACGGGTAGCCTGCTTAATGCGTTCAACTTCAAACAGCCTACCGAGTGGCAGGCCAAGCAGTAAGTTGGTATTCAGTTGCCCTTTCTTGGTTAGGGTAACTGCAGGCAGGATGGCGATACCGATAATGCCATCCTGTCTGGCTCAAACCGGGTGATTTGTGCAGGAGTGTTTCACCAACAATGCGGCAGGAAAATGATGTGACTTTCTGGTTGTCATCTGTTGGTATTTCTCATGCCCGGTTTGGCGCTAGTCGCAGCTTGATGCGAATGGTGCGTGCTTCTCTGTGGCTATTCCTACTCCCTCTCTCTTTATTGCTCTCCGCCAGCCAACCGTTGACTCAGGAAGATATGCAGTTGATCAAACGCGCTGAGCAGACCTACGGCATTCGGGCCGGGAAGAGAGTCACCACTTGGCGCACACTGGTGCAGCAAAACAAGGATGCTGGATTAAGTGAACGCCAGAAGCTGGAAAAGGTGAATCAGTTCTTTAATCAGATGCGTTTTATTGACGATATAAAGTTGTGGCGTAAAAAAGATTATTGGGCGACTCCATTGGAGTTTCTGGGGGCTTCCGGTGGTGATTGCGAAGATTTCAGTATTGCCAAGTATTCCACCTTGCTTGAACTCGGTATTCCGGATGAGAAAATGCGCATGGTATACGTCAAGGCCCTCGACTATAACCAGTTTCATATGGTCGTAGCCTATTATGAAACACCATCGTCAGTTCCGGTTATATTGGACAATTTAATAGGCTCAATTCGTCCTGCTACCCAGCGGCATGACCTTGTGCCTGTTTTCAGTTTTAACGGTAGTCACTTGTGGTTGATGAAAGCGCGAGGCCAAGGGGAACTGGCTGGTGATTCATCCCGCTTGGGGTTATGGAATGATTTACGCAATCGCATGACATCAGGGCGATTGGCTCGGCCTGTGGTGAATTTGGATGATTAACCTATGACGCTCTACAGACAGTTATTGGCCACCATGTTGCTGTTGTTTGGATTGTTGTTTGCAGCCACCTATTGGGTGCAATTCAATTCGACACGCTCCTATCTTGCACAGCAGCAGGAAACAACGGTGATTAACACCGCGACGTCACTGGGGCTGGCACTGACTCCCTATCTGGAAAACGGAGACAAAGTCGGTGCCGAGTCGGTGATCAAGGCGATATTTGACGGTGGTTATTATCGTATTGTGCGGCTTGACCTGCTTGCCTCGAAAGATGTGATTGAAGAGGAGAACAGCAGCCGTATTCAGGGTGTACCTGACTGGTTTATTAAATTGGGATTGTTTCCTGAAGTCTCCAACGAGTCGATTCTGACATCTGGTTGGCTCCAGCTAGGCAAATTGAAGGTGGTCGGTCATCCGGGCCAGGCTTATCACGAGCTGTGGGTGGGCATGAGCGAATTGGCAACCTGGTTCGTGATTGGCTTTCTCATTACCACTATTTTGTTGATGCGAGCGCTGAATTTCCTGTTAAAGCCGCTCAAACAGATTTGTGACCAGGCCGTCGAGATTGAGTTGCACCATTTTGGTCATACCATCCCCGAACCTCGGACTCATGAGCTGAAGCAAGTTGTTCAAGCCATCAATATTCTCTCCGGCAAGCTGGCTGTGCAGTTCAAAGAGCAGGCTGAAGAGGCAGAAAAACTGCGTGAGCGCGTCTATGTCGATGCGGTGTCCGGTTTGGGTAATCGAGCCTATTTTGTTGGCCAAGTAAATGCCTGGATTGCTGAAGCTGGTCAAGGCGGGGTTATGCTGGTTGCGGTGGATATGCTGGAAGATATCTACCGTGATGAAGGTTTCGCCGCTCGTGACAATATGGTCAAATCCATCGCCCAAGTGTTGCGGGAACAGCTTAAGGGATGGGATGGCGCCGCTGTTGCACGCATTTCGGCAACCGAGTATGCACTGTTATGCCCGACAGATGATTTTGAGCAGCTCAAAGAGCTGGCAGAGATTATTAACTCCCGTATTGCTGACCTGGTAGTTAATCCGATGGAGGAGGGCAACCCGCTCTCTGTTATCGGTATTGCGGGCCGTGATGGTAACGATGATCTCTCAGCTCTGTTGACCAAGGCAGATAATGCACTTGGTAAAGCCCGTAATGAGCGTCGTGGGGCTGTTGTAATTGAAGGCGGGGATAGCCAGGGCATGATGGGGCGTCTGGCATGGCGCGATCTGGTACAAGATGCGATTAACCGTCATCTATGGCGCTTCAAGGCACAACCCGCCTGCCGCTTTGATAATGGTTCGCGCATGCATGCCGAGTTGTTTGCCTCTATTTCGCGAGATGGAACGGATTACTTTGCAGGACAATTCTTGCCTGCTATTGAACAGTTCAAACTGGGGAGTGAATTTGACCAGGCTATCTTGGAGTCGAGTACCGGCTTGTTGCAACAAGATACCGAGTTGACGCTGGCCATCAATATTACCGCTGGTTCACTTTGCTCTGATGATTTCTTGGTGTGGTTGCCAGAATTTCTCTCGGAGCATGTAAATCTGCAGGGGCGTCTGCTGTTTGAAATTCCAGAGGCGGCGATTGTGAAACATCGGGAGCAAGTGACGGCACTGGTTCAGGTATTGCGTCAGCTTGGTTTCGAATGGGGTGTTGATCACTATGGTCGCCACTTCCAGTCTCTCGGTTATCTGGAAGAGTTGGCCCCTGCTTATGTGAAGGTGGATCATGGCTATACCAGCCAGGTGATGGAGCCGGGGGCAGATACCTCCTTCCTTGCCGCTGTTTGTCGTGCAGCCCACAATGCCGGTGTTCTGACCATTGCCACTCGGGTGGAAGACCAGCAGCAAGTGGAGCTACTCTCCAAATTGCATATCGATGGATACCAGGGATTTGTCCACCCGGCATTCCCCCTATCCTGAAACGATGTTTTCTGAATCAAAGCGGCCTTCAGGGCCGCTTTTTATATTGTTCATAAAATCAATTTGTCATTAGTGAATGAAAAAGTGAATAAGGCCTCAATAAGGTCTTTTTCTAGTATTTTGATATTAAAGGAAAAAACAGCTTCGTTCGATTTGGTTCATTCTTGAACATCCCTGTCCCGCCAATATGTTTATTTTTTGCAACGGTTAGAGTTGGCAAGTGCTTCTAAGGTGTATCCAGCGAGATCCGCCACCTTGGAGCAATGGATATGCGTACTCAAGTCATCGATAAAACCGTCGTTGTATCGGGTGTTGAAGGCAACGTAGAGATAGTGCTGGCTGATGGAACACAGCGCCCTTTGCAAAAAGGCGAAATTTTACAACCCGGTGCCAAATTGGTCATCGCCGATGATGCCAAGTTGGCCCTTTCGCCCTACGATGATTCCCCTGCAAAGAACCAGCCAACCGGTGCCGATGAGGCTCAACCCGATCAGCCGCAGGGTGGTACAAATGCCAATGGTGATGGAGCGCCTTCCGATATAGCGGCTTTGCAAAAATCAATCTTGCAGGGTGTTGACCCGACTCAAAACTTTGAAGCGTCAGCCGCAGGTGGTGCTCCTGCAGCCGGTGGTGGCGGTGGTGGGATTGGTGGGGTCGCTGGAACGAGTGGTAATGGTGGCTTTGTCACTATCGACCGTGTCGGAGACGCCACAATAGCTGCTGCCGGTTTTGATACAACCTACGATACGACACCTGTGCTCGATCAAGCTCAGGCTGCAGACCCGCTGTTGGTAAATGTACTGGCAGATCTGGATGAAACAGTGACTACCCAGGAGGATTCGCCTATCAGCGGCAATCTTCTGGATAACAGTACCAACCCTGACGGGCCGGCTACCGCCACGATCGTCTCTTATGACTGGGGGATCAATATCGGAGTTCCGGCTGGTGTTGCTGCAACAATTACCGGTGTTGGAACCCTGATCATCAATGCAGATGGTAGTTACACATTTACACCGGCAACCAACTATGACGGGGCAGTACCTGCTGTCACTTATCAAGTAACCGATGGACAGGACACCGTATCGTCAACTCTTGTTATTACTATTACTCCGGTCGATGAAGGGGTAAATCTGCAAGGGTTGGCAGTTGAAGGTGGGGAAGTGCAGGTGAGTGATGCCAATCTGGCAGATGGCTCTGCACCAGATGCCGCTAAATTGACTCAAAGCGGCACATTTACCTTCAATGCTCCTGATGGGGTTCAGCTACTGAGTGTGGGGGGACTTCAGCTGATCAGTAATGGTGCAGTCGTGACCTTGCCGCAGTCGGTTGATACCCCTTTGGGTAACACATTGCAAATTACGGCCATCACCTACGATCCGGTTACGGGTAATGGCACAGTAACTTACAGCTATACCCTTCTTGATAACGAAGCTCATCAAGAACCGGCCAACGACACTCAGTTGGGTGAAAACCTCGTAGTGACTCTGACGGACGATGATGGAGATACGACCAGCGCCACTCTGGATATTACAGTGCTGGATGATGTTCCAAGCCAGAGTGTGGGCGTGGCGGAAGAGGCTGATTTTGGCAGCCTGTCGGTGAACCTGGACGAGACTGTTGGCAAGGGAGACACCTACAACAGTAGCGATGTGGATGATGGTTACGTCAGTGACGATGTGAGCGGGGCACTGGCACAGGCCACCACTGCGATCGCTGGCGGTCTGTTGTCGCTCTTTACCAGCAGTGGCAGCTATGGTGCTGATGGCGCAGGCAGTACGACAGGTAGCTTCAGTTTTGTGGGCGTGGGCAGCGAGGGTGTCGAGACCAACCTGTCGGCGACCGATGGCGGTGCGATTACTCTCAATGCCGTGAGCGCGACCGAGTTGCAAGGGGTGGACGGTGACGGTGATGTGGTGTTCAGCATCAAGATAGTGACTGTGGATGGCGTTGCTCAGCTGCAGACCACCCAGTTTGAGGCACTGTCTCATGGTAACACCGGCCTGTTTGATGAGTCGCTGTCACTGTTGTTGAGCGGCCAGAACACTCTGGGTTTGCAATACAGCGTAACCCGGCTGGATGGCGATGGAGATAGCGTCACAGACAGCGCCACCATCAGCTTGGTAGATGGCGAGCGTTCGGTATTCAGCTTCGATGATGACGGCCCGCGTGCCG